>JBBAEA010000053.1:0-20944 GCA_041656175.1 Bradymonadales bacterium
CATGCGAACAAGAAAAAAAACCGTAGGTTTTTCATGAGACTAGATTTGCGCAATCGAACGCAAGCCTGCGTGAGTGCAGCGCAAATCGTAGTCGGAATTGAGGAACTGAGCCCTTAGAACCCTTTTTGGGTGTAGAGTCTTGATTTTATTGACTTTATTTTGAAAATTCGCCTGACTTTCGTTGTTTTTCTTGAGCCACTTTTTCACTTTTTTTACATTAATCAGAGTCTCCCTGGTAGATCTTCATTGCAAGCCCAAATCAAGAGAAAACAGATGTAAGCATAGCTTGCTATAAACTCGGTTTTTGCAAAAATTCGGCTTCGATCTTCTCTAGCTCTTGCCAAAACAACAAAATAGCTTTGGCACCTAGCTTTTTGCTATCAGCATTATAATTTGCCGCATCTTCTGCTCGCGCTTTAAGATCGATATTATTCTTAAATCTAAAAGGCATAATAACGACAGTTGGCTTACCGTAGCGCTTTTCGTCGTGTTGCATCACAAAATAGTAGACATCGACAAAATCTAGGTTATTTAAACTTGGGCAACCCGTCGAAGTGCAGTTTCCGTGGATACAGATTGCAGAGCCAGCGTTCTGTATGCCGATAGATTGAGAACGAGCTTTGTCGTCTTTATTGGGATAATCGGTGCAAAGTCTAAAGGCGGAGCCACGACCTACGCTGCCAGGAAAATATACCCATAAAGGATGCAGTCTTATCCACATAAACCATTGTTTACTGGCGTAGTACTTGTGCATAATATAACGCCCTTCGGGTGTACGTTTATCGCCTTCACGTAGTTTGGGGCCAGGCACAAAGTCCATCGCACAAACAGAATAGCTCGCCAGTTTTTTCAGCGTTTTGCCGTCTTCACCTGCCCACAAATCAAGTTGGGCTTCTTCCTTATATACACGCAGCATCACTGCCTTTGGCGGATAGGGAACATTTGCTTTCTTGCAAAGTTCTTCGTAGCGCGCGCCCCAAAGTTCTTCGATCTTTGCCAATATCTCCCTGCGACTTCGTGGCTCGAGGGGCTCAGTTTCTGCAGAAGCTATAACAGAGCAAAATAAAAAACACGAAACAAGCATAATTTTCAAGATATATTCATTAAACTTCATCGGTATCTCGCTAGTATTCGTATTTTAATGGCTAGTATTCGTATTTTAAAGAGAAGCTCTGTGAGCTCTAAAATTATATAATTGATAGCGCCCTTGCACATTCAAAGAGCGGCAAACCCACAATATTAGTATACGAGCCTTCAACGCTTTTTACGAAAACGGCGGCTTTTCCCTGTATTCCGTAAGCGCCAGCTTTGTCGTCGGCCTCCCCGCTATCGATATAAGTTTGTATCGCATGTTCTGAATATTGCCCAAAAACCACTTTACTTTCTACAACAAAATTCTGTATTTCTTCACTGTTGGCAAATATAATGCAAACTCCCGTATAGACGTAGTGCTCGCGATCACGCAATAAGCCCAGCATACGCGCAGCATCCGCTCGATCCACAGGCTTTTCCAAAATTTCGCCACCGCAAACGACCGTGGTATCGGCCGCTAAAAGTGGCATAGACAAAGGACGCGGGCATTGCTCAAGGACAGCGAATGCCTTCTCACGCGACATCCGCAAAACGTAGTCGCTTCCCGATTCACCATGAGCGCGAAATTCATCAATGTTTGGTGTCCGTATTTTGAGTTCAAGCCCAAGACTCTCCAGCAGCTCTTTACGACGTGGGCTGGCACTCGCCAGTATGATTTGCATGCGAATATCCGTTAGTTAAAATGGGGGTGAAGCTTATCGAATGGAATACAGCTATTTTGGCGTTTTGCCGTCTTTTGCTATCTCGCGCGGTATATAGAGTTTAATCAACCTGATATAGCGAGACCTTTGCACGGCTAGAAATAGTGAATTTAATTTTACAAATCCGATACAGTTTTAAACAAAATGAGACATTTTGTAGAGAAATATAAGCTAAAAATTCTAATAAAATAAGGCAAGGTGGATATAGAATGACATTTTATTCGAAAAGTGCTTAAAAGAGTGCTTTCTTTGGGGAAGGGTTTCCCCCCGTGCAAAGCTCTCATAGCTTGAAAAAAGCTTCATTTTTATGACTCATGTCCCAAAACGCGTACGACCTCACTAAAGGGAATGATGCCATCGGCGAGCTTGCGTATAGCGTTTTCGCGAAGCGATACCATGGAATCGGCGAGTGCGCAGCGTCGAAGTGCATCAGCGGGGGCGGCGTCGTGTATGAGTTTACGCAGCGAGGTGCTGACGGGCATGAGCTCAAATATAGCAGATTGTCCATAAATTCCGCTTTGGCGGCAACGCGGGCAACCAAGGCCGACTTTAACCACCAGATCGCGCTTATCGTGTGCACTTTGGCGAAGATTGAGTGCAGCACGATCCTCGGGGCTAAGGCTGATGTTTTGAACACACGCGCTACAATTACAGCGCACGAGGCGTTGCGCAACGACGCCGAGCAAGGCTGATGAGAGTAAAAAACTCTTGACCCCAAGATCGAGCAAACGCGTAACAGCGCTTGCAGCATCGTTGGTATGCAAGGTTGATAAGACGAGATGTCCCGTAAGCGCGGCTTGTACTGCCATGTGCGCAGTTTCCTCGTCGCGTATTTCGCCTACCATAATGACGTCGGGATCCTGGCGCAAAACGGTACGCAAAGCCGAGTGGAAATCAAGCCCGATCTTGTTGTGCACCTGAACTTGGTTAAAATCCTCGTTAATGATCTCAATAGGGTCTTCGATCGTAGTAATATTCAACGATGGTTTTGAGATTGCTTTTAGGCTGCTGTAGAGCGTGGTGGTTTTGCCGCTACCCGTGGGACCTGTAACCAGTATGAGCCCTGTTGTTTGCTGAATAAAATTCTTGTATATGGCCAGCTCATTAGCTTCCATGCCGAGGTTTTCGAGTTTTATCGAAAATTGTGCGGAATCTAGCAGTCGAATAACGATTTTTTCGCCAAAAGCGACAGGCATGCTAGAAAGTCTTAGTTCAATTTCTTTGCCCGCATTTTCAATTTTTATCCTCCCATCTTGGGGGCGTCGTTTTTCGGCAATATCGAGTCGTGCCAACATTTTAAGGCGCGAAACGATAGGGGCGTGTACGGCGACGGGGAGCTTATAAGCGGTGTGTAGCATACCGTCGATGCGTAGGCGAACCAAGCTTTGTTCGCGCTTGGCTTCTATGTGTATATCGCTTGCGCGTTGCGTCAGCGCGTAGTTGAGCAAGTAGTCTACGGCGTTGACGACATGGCTATCGGAGGCGTCGATATCCTCGACTTGGCGCAGCGAAACGAAGGCTTCGAGGTTCCCGAGCAGCGTTTGCGGGTTTTGGACGCTTGATTGTTCTATAGCCGCTGCGCGAACGCTGCTCTTAAAACTATAGATCTCGTTGATGTGGCGCAGTATATCGCTCTTGGTCGCAGCAACGAAGTGGCAAGTTAAACGCTGGCTAGAGCGCACAGACGCGAGGAGTCCCGCGTTTTGAAATGCACTTGTGGCTATTGTGAGTACGTCCCCAACGAGTTTGAGAGGGAGAAGAGAATTGGCTCGTGCGTATGCGTGACTAAAGCTCTCGGTGATAAGTTTTGCGTCGAGTTTTAGCGGATCAATGACAATAAAATCAAAACCAAGGCTCTCGGCAATTTCTCGCGTGATGCGGTTTTCATCAAGCGGGCTTTGTTCGGCATCCACAAAGTTAGCCGCAGCAATAATTTCGGCGCTACTCGCCTCGTAGCGTTGCATGCGCGTAGTCTGTTTTTCTCGTATAATACTGTGTTCCAACGCGCTTTTGCGCAAGTGTAAAGCCTGCGCCTGCGACTCGCTGAGGACGCCGCGCTCTTGGAGCAACGCGAGCGTTTCGTCGAAATCACGCGCTGATTTATCCATGTTTTTCGCCCCTTGCCGCTATCGCTCGCGTTGCAACCCATGCAATGTTGGGATCCCCGTCTACGTTCTCGAGAATTCGTTGCCCAAAAGCGACAGGAGCGCGTAGTTTAAGCTTCTTTACCTCGCCAAGTACACTAAAAATATGCTCTTTCTTGACGGGAGCTGTGAGTTTAACGGGAACGCAGTCGATGACACCACCCTCTACAGCGACTACGGTCGAAAACACGCGACGCGGATCGGTGGCTTCCTGTTTTGCATAAGTAACACCTCGCTTACATCGGTTTCCTGATATACTCACAAGCTCTGCACCCTCGACCTTAACTTTGAGCAGACAGCCAAAGGGGCAGCTGATACAATTAAATTCATGTTCCATTGGGTTCTCCTTTGTTAATATTTTAAACAAAGATTATTTGTTTTAGCTTTGCTAACAGCATGAATCAATAAATGTTTTTATTATGTTTTATGGTGTTAAAGTATATTATGATGGAATAAAAGATGTATGATAATAATATATTTAACGATTGAAAAGATATCAAATTATTGTATAGCGAAATATTAAAATGATTATGTTGTATATGAACACTTGGGGCTACCGCCCAAAACCCGCCTGATTTTTCCTTTTGTGGGGCGCTGCCCCACGCCCTTAGAACCCTTCCTCCGCATGGCTTGTTTTCAATGAGTTTCATGCTTTGCATTATTTTTACCGTGATAAGGTTCAATATGCACAATAACGTCGACTATCTTTGGCCCTTTTTCGATAAGAGCCTCCTGTACGCGTTCACTGATTTCGTGGGCTAATAGCACCGTCATGTAGGGATCAACCTCTATGTGTAAGTCGGCATAGATTCCGTCGCCCAAGCTACGCGTTCGCACGGCGTGTGCATCGCGTACACCATCAATTTGCATGGCAATTTTGGCTATGGCAAGGCATTGCTCCGCGGAAGAACCGCCGTCGATAAGCTGGGATAGCGCAGGCAGCATGATTTTAAAGGCGCTGAGCGTTAATATGCCCGCAACAACAATAGCGCCAATTTCGTCAAACATCTGCCATTCGGGGCGAATAAGGGCTAGGATGATGGCGATGAGTGCGGGGATTGAACTTAGGGCGTCACTGCGGTGGTGCCAAGCATTGGCGTAGAGTGCGGATGAACCACATTGCTTTGATTTTGCTCGCGTCCAACGAAATAGGCACTCTTTACTAATGATAGAAACGAATGCTACTACGGCAGCAACCGCACTTGGCGCTTCTTTATCGACGCCAATATTTCGGTACGCATCAATAACGATAAAAACAGCGGCCAAGAAAAGCATGACAGCGATAAAAACCGTTACCAAAGTCTCTATACGTGCATGCCCATATTGGTGATCTTCGTCGGGACCTTCGCTCCAATATCGAACACCGATGAGTACAGCAGCATCCGATATAAGGTCGGAGAGACTGTGTATACCGTCGGCAATCAACGTTCGGCTATGAAAAAAATAGCCGACCAAGAGCTTGGAGCAGGCGAGCAGGACGTTGATGATGGCGCCCAGCCAAGTGACACGTTTAATTGTTTTTTTCGATGTTTCAGCAAGCATTGTTTGCAAAAAAAGCGTTGGCGTTTATTTCTAAGCGTATAAATAGTGTAGAACGTAAAAAGAAACGAAATTATCGTTAAACTTTATTTTATGCCCTTCTTTGATTCATTCCAAAACCGAGCGGGGCGTAGCGGGGCCGGCGCTTGAGGCCCCGCTGAGGGGGGAGTAGCAAAACCAAGCGAAGCGCGGTTTGCTACGCGGGGGGAGACTTCCCCCCGAACAATAGAATAATAAAATACAGATAAAATAATGTTTTATGAAACTTCATCCTCGATTAAAGGGAGTTTGCCAAATAAAATGAGCCCTTCAATCCATGGGAATAAGAACAAATCTTTTGGTCCACGGTACACGAGGCGTTCACGGTCGTATTGTGTTTCGATGAATTCGACGTCGCGAAGCAGGGTGGACCAGTGGTGAGCCTCGAGGGTGCGGGTGGGGATGTCGGAGTGTTTGAGCTCATCGACGTCATCGTTGCTGTTCCAGATGAAGTAACCGTAGGCGCAATGGTCGGCGACTTGGGAGTCGTTTTGTGGGTCTTGGGTTTGTTTGATGTAGTGATTTCGCATGAAAACGAGGCATTCTGGGATGTCTTGGGAGAGTACGGCGCGGGTGGAGAGGCTAGGAACGTCGGGGGAGAATTGGCCGTCGCGGGCGAGTGCTTGTAGGCCTTCGTGGGAGAGGGAGGTGACTGAGCCAAGAAAGTGTGTGCCGTAGCGTGATTCCATGAGGCTTTTGAGCAGTGTGAATGCGGATTGTATGGTCGCTTTGGAGTAGATGGCTTGGTAGAATTTGAGTATCGATTCGCCTTCGACGACAGCGCGTAGGTACTTTTCGTTGCCGCAGCTTGCGTGTGCAGAGCCGTTGAGGGAGCTAAAAATAAACTGTCTTGAGACGAGATTGTCTAATTTTAAGCGGCTTTCGGGGGTTCCTTGGTATAATCTTCGTTCGGCTTCCAGCATATTGGCGCAGCCTTGACTGTATCCCAACATGGCGAAGGGGCCTTCTACGCTCATGATGGCTTCACTGATGATGCGTGCGTTGTAGTCCAAGGTTTTAATAGTTCCCGTGTTAGCGCGTACGAGCTTGACACCGCGTTCTTCTTGCAAACGCTTGTAGCTACACTCGAGTTCGTAGCCGTCCTCGCCGTCGGTAATCACGCCCATGGAGCTAACGATGCTGAGCGCCACTTTGCCCTTTGCAGGGGCTATTTGTAGCCTAACTAATGGATCTGATAAAATTCGTTCTTTGTCTTCTTGGTAATGATAAAGTATGTCAACCGCTAGTTTTACGAGTTCATTCTGCGAGTCTGGAAGCGTTTTTCCGAATTTTCGCTCTGTCCACGCAACGCATTCTTCGATTTCCTCTTTGATGTTGCGTAAAAAGGAGCGTATGAGCAACATTTCGTGTGTTCTGCTCCAAAACTCTTGAAACCATGGCAATTTAAAGGCTTTGGGGTCACTTTGTAACAGTTGCGCTGCTGCACTGTATGCCGCTAGGTAGGCCGATTTTAGTTTTTCTAGTTTTTTGGGATCTTGTTCTGGGGCGTCAAAGTCGTGTGCTAAGGCGAGTTTGTCGGCTTTTTTTAGAGCGTTGGCGGCCTTTTTAGCTTCTTTTGAGTTTGTAGTTTGCGATTTATCGCTGGGATGGCGATAATCCTGCATCTTCTTTTTAGCCGCTTCGTAGGTTTTGCTTTGCGACAAAATAAACTCGGACAACTCGTTAATGGCGGCGTAGTAACTATCTTTAGCGCGTAGTCCACCTGCCATAAAGTCAGCGCGCCGCGGCACGTCGTAGTTGAATAACTGGCTAAGTGCTTTTGAACGATCGACGGATTCGCGCAAGTGAAGCTGAGTTTGCTCCAAAAATGAAAGGAGCATGGAGTTTAAAATTCGAGAGTTACCTTGTCCTACCTCATAAAATACAGCGATTGCGTAGTCTCTGCCGCGCCTTTGAATGAGTTCAAAGAGTCGGTCTTGGTTTATTTGCACGAGTTGGCCGTGGTACTTACTGGAAATGCCTGCGGAGAGCAGAATCGCGATATCCTCCGGTGAGAGTAGGGAGCGAAACATAGCCTCAAAACCGTGCTGCTCTTCGTGCTTAAGTTGAGCAAGGGCGGCGTTTTCTTGTTTTAGCAAGCTGCCCAAGAACAAGTCTATGCTAAAGTCCTGAAACAAATAACCGCCACCCCGTGGTTCTTGGTCTGCGAGTCGTTTTTTGATTTTTAATAGTGTAAGTAAACGCTTCTCCGCGGTGGGAGTCATGCTAATATTTTGCGACTCTAGCCACTCTAGTTGAGCGAGACTAAAACCGCTGCCGTAGTCAAGAACGTTTTCTGCCGCTGAATTGTTCTCTTTTAGCGCATAAAATTCTGCTGCAGACGGTAATGGGGCGCAGAAACTTTGGTATGCCTTTTGCTCCGAGATGGCTATTTCACGAGTTTGAGCTGGTGGTACAAATTTGACTGGCGATGCGACGTTGTTTAACCAGCGTAAAATGCGGTCTATTTCGTACAAATACTCATAATCTGGGAAATAATCCTCGATGATACGCATAATCCGCGGGCGATCGACGCCTTTGGCCTCAATAACGTCTGTTACCACTTTGTGCATCTCTTGGGCGAGAGCGTCGGATTCCACAAGCACTTGTGATATTGCGCGCCCTAGGGTCAGGGTGGGCAAAAAATCTTTTATCGCAGTGTAGCCTTCTTCTTTGGCAAAGCGCTTTAGGATATTTATTTTTTTGATGCAAAGTTCTGCGAAATCGGCGGCTTTATCGGAGACTACGCGTAATGCAGGCACTATGCTTTGGCCAAAGCTATCGGAGCTCAAGATTTGGACGTATTTATGCAATTCTTCATCGGGATTGATCAGGGCGTTAAAAAAGTGCCCATCATAAAAGCCGCTACCACCGCTAATGCGCACTAAACCTGCTTTACTGATGTGGAAATCAAAGCCGCCTCGTTGTAGTTCTTTTGCGAGTATGGGCGCGTTGCGATTATTTGCACAAAGCATAGGGGGAGCCAAAAAATCCCATGAAAGCGCAAAATCGCTGCTCCTAATCCCTCGGCTGCTGAGGCTAAAGTTCTTGGCAGATAAAACTATCTTAGCGCTGTCGTCTAAGGTTAGCGCGGCTTTGCACCACTCTACACAAGATTTAGCCATCTCGACCAAGACTTGGCTTTGATCAAAACTTATCTCCATCTCGTGCTTTTCGTTCTCACGGATATAGGCGAGTAATTCGCCTTGAGCTTTGCCCTGTAGCTTTAAACGGAGCTGCGGTTCGTTAAGCCCAAATTCGGGGAAAACTTGGGTTCTTATTAATATGTTGGTCAATAACTCTGCATCTACCTTCAAAGATGCGCTAATATCGCCGTTAATCTTGCGAACGCAAGCTAGCGTAAAGGGACCTCGCAATGTGGAAAAGCTCGCAACGAGATCTACAGCATTGAGCTGCATGCCAGGAACAAAGGCGAGCTTTCCGTGGCTATTGACTGAAAATGCGTGGGTATAGACGACGCATTCCTCAAAGGCTAGGCCGAAATCGACAACGCTTGAGAGTTCAATTTTCTCTACCCCTAGCTCGCCCTCAAAGCCCACGTAGCTGCGCCCTTCACTCGCCTCGGCTGCAAGGCTGAAGTCCTTAATATAGGAGCCGCGAAGAATTTCCCATCTGCCTTCCAAATCGTTGCCGCTGCCCATGAGCGAAAATCGCCACGCTTTTTCGGGATTAATCAAGTTGGCAACACCCAAAAGTTGAGCCTCGCGTAGGCTAAAGGCAAAGCGCGACTTTATCGAAAAATCATCGCCATCTTCAATGCTACCCTCAAGCAAAAACGCCAATTCTTCGCCTACGCGCCCAGCATCCATCTTCGCGTCAATGCTCAGCGCATACTCCTTGGCAAGCGAAACTTCTAAATGCCGCTCCTCGCGCGTGATAAAGCGAAAATCGATGCCGTTAACTTGCAATTTCGCCGATACTTGACCTTCAATGGATTCGATCATCGAAGCAAAGGTGAGCATTAAGCTCTCCCCCCGCGAACTATCTACGCAAAACTGCTCTACTAACTTGCTCACATCGGCAAAAAAGCGTGGAATGAGTCGCTCTGGCACTCGTAGAAGTTTAAAAGGGATTCGTAACTTTTCGCTAAAAATCACTTCACCCGTAAAATAGATGTGTAAAAACCGTCCTTCTAGGTGTTCATAGGCTCTGCATTCCAAAGCCGAGAGGCTAACCTTGACGATGTTATCCATCGCTTCTTCGGCGCGTTCAACCCCTCGCCCTATAACCTCGCGTGAGCGCAGCAGTGAATCGCTAAGCCCGCCCTTGAGCACCTTTTGCGTTAAGCGCTTTATCCCTTTGACGCCCGAAAATTTATCTAAATATGCACTCGCCTTAGTCATAAAGAAAAACGGATCAACGGGAGACTCGGCAAATAACATTTGCACTTCATCAATGGTGGTAAAAAGGTTTTCCACCACAATAGGCGAGTTAAAAACGATTTTTAAGTGCGAAAGGGAAATTTTATTCTGTTCTCCTTCAAAAACAGCTTTTATTTCGCAAGGCGCCTGTTTCGGTATCCGTATGCGTATCGCACGCTCTCCAAACTGCAGCGCGTGTAAGCCAGGTCGCATTTCGGTGCGCAGCTGCCCTTCGACTCTCTTTGTGAGGAAGGGGAGGCTATCGCCTAGGCCAAAAATAATGTTTCCGGTTGCCTCATTTGGCGTCCCTAGCTCCTCTCCTCCAAGCCTCAGGCCAACTTCTACCGCTTTGTGCTCCGCCATGGTCACCTCCCAGATTCCTTGCGCTCCAATTTACGGCTACATGCCTCGGCAAACTTATACTATTTGCACCATAAAAATAAAGCCTCCGCAATCAGATTGTGGAGGCTTCGCTGCTAAAAAGCAAACTTACGGATTCTTGTTTTCGTATTCCACGGCATTTTGCAGTGCTTGGTTGAAGCCCTCAATGCCCTTGTACTTTTCAATGGCATTCTCAAATTCCTCTCCTCCCTTTTCTGAGCAGTCGTCTACACGTCGAGAGAAAGTAGCGATATTTCCCGCCATTAATAGCGCATAAGCGATATTGATGGGTTTGGTGTAGAAACTCTTTTCGGCTAGTTCGGGGATGGATTCTTTGAGGGCTTCGCTGTTGGCCTCATAATATTTATTGAGCGCTTTACCAAATTCTACACAATCCGTGGGATTGTCTTTGGAGATCTTGGCCAATTCGTTCGAGTGCGTGTAAAATTTTGGCGGTTTTCTCGATTCTTCATCACAGCTAACGAGCATGAATACGCTTAATAACAACAAGGGCAATATACTAAGTAGAACTTTTTTCATGACAACTCCTCATTAAAGTAAGCACACGACAACACAGTCGTAGCAAGACGCAACTTAGCAGATAGCTTGAGCGCATTCAACGACTTGTTTAAATTATTTATCTTTGGGTGGGGGCAACAGCCCCCTACGCGCAAGCTTCCCTCATGATCGGTGGCTTCACGCATGATTTTATGCTTTGTATGCGCTCAATCCGCGCATCCAAAGCATAAAATGCGTTCAGTCACCGCTCCTTCGGGCGATCTTGCGCTACCCCCCACAAAAACAAACAGCATGAATATCTCATTTATCTGGGTATCCATAGGTTTTATAGTATTTGCGTAATTTGAGCTTTTCGGTAATTGGTGCTGTGGGGATGCGTAACAGCCTAGGGCTGGCTTTTTTCGACCTTGAGTGGCAAATTTTTAGGGAATAGAAATGAAGAAATTGATGTTTTTTGTCATTTTTTGTGTATCCATATTAACGGTTTTGGCCTGCGAAGATGAAACCAGAGCCACTAAGTTGTGTGGCAATGGATATTTGGACGAGGGAGAGTATTGCGATGGAACGCTTTTTGCTGAAGGTAATGACAGTTGTAAAGTCTTTTCGCCAACGCTGCCATGGAGGGAGGGGGGCAAACCTGCATGTGATCGGAATTGCCAGTTGACCTTCGGTAGCTGTAAACAGGATTGCACTCTTTCTGACTGTACGGAAACGCACTGCGAAGGCAATGTTTTGGTGACCTGTACAGAAGACGAAACCGTCGATGAGAGACGCGATTGCCAAGAGCAGGTTTGCAGCGAAAGGTACAAATAGTGCGTAGATTGTAAGGATGGGGATCACCGTTGTATTGTAGGTGATGACGATGAGAACATTCTGCAAAAGTGTGAGGGCGGACTATGGGGCGATAGCCAACAATGCGGGAATAAAATTTGTGATCTCTCGATCCCTGGCTGTATTGAATGCAATAACGGCGATATGCGCTGCAATGAGGTAGACAACAGGGCTGAACTATGCCGTAATAATACATGGATAGTCTTAGATGACTGCCAAGCTAAAAGTGAGTCTCGCTGTAATGGAACTTGGACCCTTGAGAATCCTGTATTACGGGAATACGGATGCAGCATGGCGTTTGGCAACAACGTGCCCAAATGTTAGCAAAAATGCACAGAAACAGAGTGTTCTGATGAGACAAAGTATCCTAATCCTGGGGTAACAAGCAGCTGCCATAGCTATCCAAGGGTACTCAACGAATGCGTGGATGGATTCGTTGTGCCCCATTGTTGCTTTAAAACTAAAGACAACGAAGTTTGTAAGGATAGGGTTTGCCAAATAATTGTTAACTAGCGCGTGTTCTTCTTTTGCTGGCAATTTAACGGCAAAGATATTGAAGGGCAAAACGCGTATAGCGATGGTTTAGCATACAAAAGGAGATGGTCTCATGATTTTTATCTTTTCGCTCAACTTTGAGTCATCTCCTGTTTTGCTCTGAGCTACACAAACAACGATACCGCGCCATGAAAAATTAGCATGCCAGAACTTCAAACGCAGCCACGCTGCTTTGCTTGAACGTCGTTCGCTAGACATCGCTACGGAACGACAGGCGTGTAACTCGTTGGTATTTGAAGAGTCATAAATTCCATGCTATCGTATGGGTGGCGTTGTCTTAGCCATTGGCGTTAGGAGTTTATGATGAAACGATATAGGAGCATATTTTGGGTGGGAATCACGCTGTTGTTTTTGGCGACGAGCGGTGGTTGCGACAAAGATGACGCCATTTTTGTAAGTCAGAGGGAATGCGAAGCAGCGGGAAAGCTTTGGTTTGAGGGGACTTGCCGTTGTATGTCGGGACGTCAGGAACTATGCAATTATCGGAATACGGTTTGCGATGAAGAGGGGGGGCTGTAATTGTCAGGAGGGATTTACTACGCATTTGGCGGCGAGTGACGGGAGCTTTCTCGGTTGTGTGAAGGATTGCGCTTCGCTGCGTTGCGGGTCTGCTGCCGTTTGTTATCGGCATGAAGAAGGTGAACGCTGCGCTTGTGGGGGAGTCGATGGAGCGCATTGTGTGGGTGATGCTTATTGTGAGGCCGATACGGGTGAGTGCATTTGTCCAGATGGCGCGGTAACAGTTCGTGATTTGAGTGCTAAGTTTGTGGAGTGCGCGTCGGATTGCGGTGGCAAAGAGTGCGGGGAGGAACTCTTATGTATCGCGACGGGCGATAAACGCGATTGTCGTTGTTCGGGTGCTAGGAAGGATTTGTGTTTCGGTGAGGGTACTTTCTGTGCACCAGACGGCAGCTGTGTCTGTGACAGCGCAAGGGTTGCGCATCGCAACAGTGATGATGAGTTTTTGGCTTGTTTAGAGGATTGCGGCGGAGTGCGTTGCGGTAGCCGCGCCTCTTGTTATGACGAGGAATCGGGTCGGGTTTGTCGGTGTCGTGCTGGGGATAAGGACTTTTGCATTGGACATGGTCGTTGTACAGATGAAGGGAAGTGTAAATGTAATAATCCGCAGAACGGTATTTACAGCCCTGATAATATTCTTCTCGAATGCGACTTAATCGGTTTTTGCGGTACCGGCTATTGTGCTCCCGATGCGAAGTGTTATCACATGCGCGATGACGCCGAGGGGCGACGCGTTTTAGACTGTCGTTGCGATAATGCCGAGCGCAATTTGTGCTTTGGCGAGAATAATACTTGTACGGGTAGTTATTCGTGTGTGAATGGTAATTGTGAAGAGCATTCGAGCAGGGCTTCGGAGCTGGTTATGGTCAATGGTACAAAGACCTATAAGCCGGGCTGCGTTGAACGATGTGGTGGTAATTATCCGTGTGATGAGATAGTCAGTCTTTGTGTGGTTGACGGCGATGAGAGGAATTGTCGTTGTATAGATGAGACGGGGGATGTGTGTCCGCCGAAAGGGT
Organism: Bradymonadales bacterium; assembly: GCA_041656175.1. Lineage (GTDB taxonomy): Bacteria > Myxococcota_A > Bradymonadia > UBA4248 > UBA4248 > JBBAEA01. The sequence goes on from JBBAEA010000053.1 coordinate 13,722, forward strand.
ATTATTGTGATGTTTGGCGATGTTTAAAGAACCACTGTATTAGCGGGGAGAACAACACGATAGGTTGCGGTGACGCGAAATGTGATCCCGCGAAGGGCTGTTATTGCGGTGATCTTCATAATACGGGTGACTTAAAAGCCGCAAAGTCATGTATGGAAAGTCCAGGAAAGGAGCATGCGGGTATGGCGGGCCGCCATTTTTATTCCTGCGGTGGAGTGGAAGGGACGTGGAAAGATAAACCGATAAATTATTGTACGTGTAAGGAGGGGTATACGCCGCAATATGAATATACCAAGACGATCCTGCCCGGGGTCGGTGTGAAAGTCACTAAAGAGTTTAAGGGTTGTGGTTGGGGACCCTGCTTCGGAGCGCAAGAATGTCCCGTTGGCGCAGAGTGTATGTGGTATAAGGATAACCCCAGTGCCAAATCGTGTCGTTGTTGGGGAAGGGAGGGTAAAACCTGTATCGGTAAAGACTCGGTGTGTGACAAGACAGAGTGCATAGAGTGTAAAGGTGATCGGGTTATGCAAGATGCTAACGGTCATTGCAGAATGTGTGCTTGGCCACCTATAGATGCTGTCGGTGATGATCCTAATAAATGCGAACAGTGGCTTCCCACGTTTGTTGAGTAAGCTGTTTATGCCGTCTCTTTAGTCGTGTGATCGCTTACGCTCCAAAGTTTACGTGCAAGCTCTAGGGGGCAGCTTTCAAAGCCGCCCCTAATAGTTCATTTCACGCAACACTTCAAAGAAGGCAGCCTGAATCTTATTTCACAATTTTTTAAAAAATTTCGTGTTTTTCGTGCTTAATAAGTTTTTCCATCAATAACGTCGTATTTTTTACTACGAAAGGACGAATGGCACGAAAGTCTATAGTCGTGTGGTAGATGCTTTATGGCTTTTCCTGCATGTGCTGCATAAACTCATGGATACCGCTTACTCATTGGGCAGTACCTTCTCTACGACGTGTTTTTGTACCCATCCACTGCGTCCATCCATCATTGTAATTTTTAGCCAATCACCTCGTTGTTCCTCGATTTTGACCTCGCGTCCTTGGAGCAAAGGCTGTGCTAGCGCGTCGGCGGCACCGAGGCTATCAGCGAGTTTGAGTGAGCATTCTTGGGTGATGATGGCATCAGCGTCATTGATGTTGCGGGCAAGGTAAACTGACGCTAGAAGCCAAAGCCAAAGCAGGAAAGGAATCGTTGATAAAAAGCGTAAACCACGCGTTGTGGAGCGAGACTGTGACCACGGCAAAACGAGAATAACGCCAAGAGCAAAAAGTAGGGCAGCGATGAGCAATCGCATGGACTCTGTCAAACTATCGTTTAAGAAAAACACCGTTGAAAACGTCGCTATATCTCCTTGTACTCGACTGTTTTCGCCTAATTGTTCTCGAATATAGCGCAAGTTTTTTAGCGCCTGTGCGTCTTGCGGGGCTATCGCGAGTGCGCGGCGATAGGCGAGTGTGGCTTGACCGAGGTCTTGTGCTAAAAGCGCGGCATTACCCCAATCGCGGTGTATAGCAGCAGAATTCGGGTGTTTTTCGGCTAAGGTTTTAAAAATGATCGCCGCTTTTTTGAATTGAGCCACGCGGTGTGTACGGTTATCCTGTGCTAGTGCTTGGCTGTAGATCTCGCGTGCTTCATCGAGGGAGGCGAAATCGTGCTCTTGCGCAAATGCATCTGTGCTTGGCACTAAAGTAAATATACAAGCTAAAACAATGGTTAAACTCGCAATATACCGCTTATAGATCTCGGGTGTTTTGCGCTGAATTTCGTTTTTTAGTTCCGCAAGTAGTGCGTTTGGTAGCTTCTCACTAGCAGACTTGGGGTCGTAGGCATAAACCTCTATGCGCTGTAAAACGCTTTGTAGGGCTGTAGTTTTGCCGCCACAAGCCAAAATAAAGCTATTTGCCGCGTTGTGTAGCGCTGTTGATGCTTCCCGGGCATTCATCGTTTCGGCCTTTGAAATGGCGAGTTTTAGGGCTTTAGCCGCGTCGCGCAACGCGCTAGTTTCTTCGCTTTGCCTGCGTCGTTTTTGAACAAGAGTGAGTAGTCCCAATAGAGCAAATGGGAAGCCATATATTGTTATGAGCAGGATGCCGCGATAGGAGGTCACGGGCTCCGCCGACAGCGTTTGCTCCCTTGGTGAGAGACCGAGATCGAGGTTGGCTTGGTTCCTCAGCGGGCTAGGCTGACTCATGACGCTACCTCCTTGCGCGAGTTCAACTTTGGCGGGGCTATCGTCAAGGGGGCGCGCGCTAACAACGTCTTGTGCGCCTATGCGCTCAACATCGCTAACCGAAAGAGCGATGGGTTGGCTTCGAACCGTCTCGTATTTTCCTGTCGTAGGGTTAAAAAACGAGAAAGCTATAGGCGGTATTTCGCGTACCCTGTCGGATTTTATACGCACTGGAATACTAAAACGTTTGGTGTATTTGCCACCGCCCTGCACAATAAGTTCACCAATAGCTTGATCATTGGGCAAGGAAAAGAGTTGCTCGGACATGCCAGAGGCCACGTCTAAGGCTGGCAACACAAGTCCATCCATCGATCTTGTGCTCGTGATGTCGATGCTGAGATTAATCGGGTCTCCCACCTTTACCACGGTGCGATCCGCGGCCACCGAAATTTGGTAGCCCTCGCCAATCGCGTTTGAGAACGAAGCGGGTCGCTGGCTAGCGGGCAAAGCCTTTACGGTGTAGTTGCGCGCGCGATCTTCAGCCCTGTAAAGTTTGCTATTGCCGCGACCAAAGCCCCAAAAATCATCGTGCATCCCTTCCTGTAAGTTAGCCCAAACCTGCGATGGAGCTATTTCAAAAACACCGGCCTTTAGCGGCGTTAGCCGCAAGCGAAAGCGAAAACGCCGATATTCCACACCGCGTAGAACGATGTTGTCGCTTTTATAAGGTAGTTGCACGTCGCGTTGTGCTATCTGCGTGTTTAAAAGCTGTTCGTTCCCTTCGGGCTGCACTTCGCTGTACTCAAATACATCCGACATCTCCAATATCGGCAGGGAAAAGACTTGTTTAACCACGTTTTGGCGCAAATACCACGAAAGCGTCACTTCAAAACTTTCGCCTACCCAAACCTCGCGATCGGGAAGCTCGAGTTCAAGGCGCATATCTTTGCTAAGTGGGACATCGTTGACCGTAAAGGTCGCCAGCTGTGTTGATGCTGTCGTTTGACCCTGAGTCGCCGTAATGACAGGAATAGTATAATCGCCAGCGACATTCGCCATAACTTGGTAGTTATACGCAAAACGTACAGTATTTCGCTCCGTTCTGCGTCCGTTAATGATGGAAGTAAAACGCGAGATCTGCGGGGTCATTCCTATGAAACGTACGCTGGCGTTTTCTATGGCGAAGTCCGATATAACGGGTTCGGGCGTTTCTTGAAAATCGGTGAGCAGGAGCGTTAGCGTAAAAGGCATACCTGTATATATGCTCGTTACATCGGTCTTAAACTGTATGCTTTGCGAGAAGGCAAAGTTTGGTAGCAGCAGAACGATGAAAAATAGCCATATTTTTGTCCAAGATCTTAACATATTGTTTGCTCCAGTGCTTGTATTGTTGTTGAGCCAAGCTACCCGTTGTGTGCCGAACCCGAATTTCTACGATCGGGCGCGTTTTTACCAGTCCTTGTCTACACCAGAAGCAGCGGCGGCAGGACGTTTTTCTCTGTTTTTTCTTTGTTTTTCGCGTTCACGAATTTGTTGCAGCTTGTTCTCTGCTTGCTGTTTCGACATTTGCTTGTCTTTTTGCTGCTCTTGCTGCTGTTCTTGTTCTTGTTTTTGCTCTTGTTTTTGAGGGGGCTGCAAGAGTTCGATGGCTTTCATAAGATGCTCTAGCGCTGTTTTTTGCCCTTGCATACTCTCAGTAAACAACTGTTGGCCCAGATCCGTTTTTACCTGCCGCATCGCAGCAGCACTCGCCTGCAACTCGCCGCTAGCCTGCGCATAACGCTGTGACATCTCTATAGCTTGTTGTTGATTTTGGCTTTGGTTTTGCATTTCGTCGGCTTGCTGCGCAAGGACTTGTGCTAAAGCCTCCGCCATCGTTTCGTGCTGCGCTTCGCGTTCGCTGAGCGGTTGCAATAAGTTGTTTATAGCCGCTTCGTCGTTTTTTGCGACGAGGGCGGGCGCCTTTTCAGCGGCATCCGCGGTGCTATCCAGTGTTTTTTCTTGTTGGCGCGCAAGCTCTTTGATGTGTTCAATCACCGAGAAAAACAGCATGCGAAGTTCTTCCACCGTTTTTTGCGCATATTCTGCGGGTGCATGCCAGCTTTCTACGCTTTGTATCAGCTGTGCATATTGCATCAGCGCTGGGTTTAGCGGAATAATGGTGCTAGGCTTCAGTTCTGGTGGGCTAGTAGCATCAACCATTTGTTTTAGCTCGGCGTTTTGTCGCTGCGCAAGAGCGCGTAGTCTCTCTGCATGCTCATAGAGTGCTTGTTGTTCTTTGGCTTGTTCGGCATCTACTTCTTCTTGATTCTGCGTAGCTTCAAGCGCTTTGGCGGCTTGCATGGCGATCATGTCGCTCAAGCGCTCTAGGCGTCCTATGTTTTTTTGACTCCCAAAGCTGAGCATTTTTTGTAGATTTTCAAAGCTAAAAACGGGAGCATCTGCCTGCGCATTGTCTGTGGGAACTGTCGGTATTATATCGCGCATCGTTGTTTGCTGTGCGTAAATGAGCTCAATTAAGTGGCGCAAATCTGTGAAGCGTTCAGCCGCTTCAGTCAGCTGATCGAGAGCTGTTTCCTCGTCGACGAGAGCTTCCTTCAAATCATCGTTAGGTAAGGAAATCGTTGCTTTTTGCATAGCGCTTGCAGCTGCTTGTACATAGGGTAAAGCCTGCGAAAGCTGTTGGCGTTGTTTTAGGATTGCTTCGTTTTGGCTCTCCTCTTCGTTGAGCTCGGCCTTGCTCATGGCGCTAAAGAACGCGTCAATCCTATTGGTTCGTTCAAGTAAGTCGACTTGCGTATCGCTCAGAAGCTTGGGGTTTAACCAATCGGGAAGCTTTAGCCCTTCTTCGCCCTTTGGAGTGTTCTTGATATCTTTTAAGTTGGCGCGAACTTGGCTCAAACGCAGTAATTCCGCTTGATCATGAATTAAGTTTTGTAGCGTTTGGACAGGGTTTTGCAGTGCTTCGCGGGCGCGCTTAAGCTGATGAAGAGCAGCCGTTGTAAGGCGAAGCCCGTCTTCTATGGAGAGTTCTCGCATGCGCGATCTCGCTTGTGCCATACGCTGGCGCGCCTGCTCCAAAAGTGGGCTAACTTCGTTGAGCTGGAATTTGCGCGTTTGCTCTTCTTGGGAAAGCTGCTCTTCCGTTTTGGCTTCGAGTACGGAGAGTTGGTCAAAGACGATGTCGGCTAGCAAATTCGCCTGTGTAAGGCTAAAACGTTGGCTGTTGGCCAAGTTGTTAAACTCGGCGCTAAACTGCAAAGGCTCCTTCTCTGAAGCTTGCTCTTGAATGTTGTTACTCAGTAAGCGCGTGTTTTCGCGGATCGTTCGCTGTTCTTGGATCAAAGCCTCAAGTTGTCGCTCTAGCGTGTTGTATTTGCTGTTAAGGATATCGCTAGTTGCTTGTGCACGGCGTAATACTAATTCGAAGTTCACCTTAGCGTCTTCATCGTTTGGGCGCTGTCTTAAGGCATCTCGCAGCCAAGCCGCCGATAGGCGTAGCTTTTCGATCATCGTGTTGAGCGCTTCTTCGTCTGCCGATTGGGGGTCTCCCATGGCATCGACTTCTTTGGCCAGCGATAATGCGAGGTTATAGGCGGCATTAAAGCGCAGCTCATTGTCGTTGGCAGCCAGATCGCGTGCCTTCAAAAAACCTTCTCCCGCAAGCGCGAAGTCCGAGCGCTCGAAAGCTTCAAGCGCTAAGTTATAGATCTCGCGCGGTTTTAGGCTATCGTCCTCATAAGGTGAAGGCGCGGAGGCTTGCTGAACGGCGGAGTCCTGTGCAAAGACCGAGCTGGGATCTTGCACGGGTATAGGGCTTTGCGCAAAAATATGCGCGGGCATAAGCATAAGGAAGAAGAAAATAATGCTAAAAAGGCGTGCTTTCATCGGGATACCTTCTTGCGGCTAAGACTTAGCAAATGCGTGTGTGTTATGAAATGTAATGTGTTAAACATGTAAATATGCTGTGTAGTTCGTAATAGTTTCATGACAAGTCATAGTGTTATTCTTGTGTTTGCTCTTTAGTGCTACGCATAAAAACGCGTGATTCCACGACAGCAAGTGCAAGCAAGGCAAAAATCGCGCAAAGCAAAAACCACTGAAATAATTCGACTTTAACGATGCGTGTATCCTCAACATCGGGGTCATCGACTAGGGGCAACACATGCTTTTTCATGATGGATTCCAAATCGAGCACTCCCGTTGACGCGGGTATGTACACGCCGTTGGTTTCAAGTGCGATCTCGCGTAGCGTTTTGCCGTCTAATCGCGATATGACATCTTTGCCTGCGCTGTCGACTATACGCGTTTTGGCGCCAGTTTTGGGGTCAATAACATCTAAAGTGCTACCCGTTTCGGAGCCAAAACCTACGGCAATAATACTCACGCCCGCTTTGCGCGCGGCTCTAGCCGCTTCGAGCGGATCAGAGTCATGATCCTCGCCGTCACTTATGAGTAAAATCGCTTTGGGTCCTTCTTGCTCGGCGAGCATGTCGACGCTACGCGCAAGCGCATCGCCGATGCGAGTGCCGCCGAGCGTGACGCTGTGTATGGAGGCATTATCTAGCGCAAGGCGCAAAAAGCCTTGGTCGACTGTTAGCGGCGAGAGTACGCTGAGTCTTCCCGCAAAAGCGGCAAGACCAACGCGGTGCTCAACGAGGGTAGGGAGCATGTCGCGTATTTCTGCCTTGGCGCGTTCCAAGCGGTTTGGCGCGGTGTCGGTGGCTAACATGCTTTTGGAGACATCTAGCAAAATGTAGACGTTCGCCGTTTTCTTGTTGGCTGGTATCGCTTCGCTTTTCACGGTGTAGGGGCGCATAAGCGCGAGTATGCCAAAAAAGAAAAATAAGGCGATAAACACGTAGCGTAAGATATAGCGTAAGCCCGATTTACGAACGACGAGCCGCCGCTGCATTTCAGGGCTAATAAATTCCGCTAAGCGATCGCGTTGGTGAAGACCCAAAAAAAGTAGCAGCATGAGTAGTGCTAGGGCTAATACCATCCAATAAACTTGCTGTGGCAATTGAAACTGTATAAACG
>JBBAEA010000054.1:0-20757 GCA_041656175.1 Bradymonadales bacterium
TTTCGATATTACGGTGCAACCAATCTTGGACTTATTTGCCAAAAGCTATGAACGTGGCAAGGAGCCGAGTGAAGCCGATATTCAATCGATTTTACCTAGCATTGGCGCCGATAAGCTGCAAGTTCGAGGCCGCAGTTTATACTTGAGTGCCGAAGGTATGGCATTGAGTTTTGACGGCGTTGTCCCTGGCTATATTGCAGATCGCGCTGCACGTATCTTGGAAGGCTACGGCATTAAGCGCTACCTCGTCGATGCGGGTGGCGAACTCCGCGCTTCGGGTAACGGACCCAGCGGTGGAGCTTGGCGCGTAGCGGTGCAAGATCCCAAAAAGGAGCAGAATTACCCCGCGGTGATTAGTTTAGATCGCGGCGCCGTTTCGACTTCGGGTAGCTACGAGTCATTTTATTCGGATAACGGCGATTTTCACCATATAGTCAACGCCAAAACGGGGCGCTCTCCCGCACAAACCACGAGTGTAACTGTTCTTGCCCCCACAGCCATCGAGGCCGACATCCTCTCGACAGCACTCTTTGTTATGCCCATAACTGAGGGTCTAGCCTATATCAACGCGCGCCCACAATACTCTTGCCTTATCATCGAGAAGGACGGGGCGCTGTTTAAGTCGGATAACTTCGCTTTTAGCTAAGGGCACTCTGATTTATTTTTGGGGGCTCTGCCCCAAGCCCCGCTAAGGGCTATCGCCCTTAGAACCCTTTTTTGCGTACTGCCTTGATTTGATTGACTTTATTTTAAACGCTCGCCTGGTTTTCCTTACTTTGCTCTAGTGGCTTTTTGACCGTTTTTGTATGGTTCAGAGCGTCCTTAAGGCATACGCCATAGATTAGGGCCTGGGGCTGGAAACTCCCATTCTGGAGTCTGGAAGGGAAATTCGATTTTCGACAAATCGTACCAACCAGTCTTCGTGTGAGGCGAGGTCAGTATTTCTATTTCTTGGGCTGGAATAAAGGATTGTGCCAAAAGAAACATCTTGTTTCCATGGTAGTTTTCGGCCACATCTAGCACGATAATGAGGTGGCCTCTTGATGCGAAGACATCGCTAGGTTGCATATCTTGCAGCGCGATCGCTGTGGATTCGCGCATCACAGAGTCGACTCCAGCGTAAATGAAAAGCTGATCGAGGTGTTTCCTAAAAGTTTCATAGGAATCATCTGCTTTAGCGCTTTTGACCATCCAAGTTTTTTTAGCTTCTCGCTTTAATCTGTAACCTGCACGCCACTCATCCCATGAGAGCAAAAAACCGTTTGATAAGTGATACTTAATCTTATCCCATTGTTTTGTTGCATATAGGTGTTCGCAGCGCAATTTTTGGGCGGCGTCGGAGCAGTTTTGGTAGTTTCGCTTACCAACGTCAATATCGAGTGTGGCAACGTGGACGGATTGGTTCTTTTTAGCTTCGCCTGTATGCAAGAGCACCGGGCTTCCTGCTGCTTTTAGGGGAAGTTGGCGCAAATATTGAATATATGCATCATCTGTTTTTTGTCGATAGTAGCCAAACGGCGGTATAAAGCGCGTTTCTACCGTCATTGCTTCGTTCTCAAGGCAGCCCTCTGATGCGTCTTCGCAGGCTGGAATATATTGAGCCTTCACAAGTATGGGCGATGTTAGCAGGGCGGCAAAGAACGCAAAAAAAACATAGGACTACGCACTGTTGTTTTTTCATATCAATCCATTCTTGGGCTTGTAAGAAGCTAAGTGCAAGAGTGTAGTTTTGCGCACTAATTGAGTGTAACGCGATTAAGCTGCGCTTTCAAGCCAGACATTCTCTAGATTCGCGTATTAACGCATTCAGTGTTTTTGTTGGGACTTTTGACGCTTCTATGATTGTTTGTTATTATGGTAGCGCAGCGTTTGGCTGTGATTTTGGCTTTCATAGGGAGTTTAAATGACTGAAGTTCTAAGTACTGAAGAGAAGCAAGCTTTATTAGAGGAACTCAAAAAGGAACATGCTGCGCTTGATGCCGAGATTAGTGCTCAAGATCAACAAGCATGGCTTTCACCCGATGAACAAATCGAGCGCAAGCAAAAACAAAAGCTCAAACTCAGGCTCAAAGACCGAATTTACCAGTTAACAGAAGAGCTTGCAAAAAACACATAATGCCAACAGCCGTTGCTCCGTCGCAAAGCGACGCATTTAGAGAGAGTAAGGGTCACGTTTTTGTGCGTGTGGTACTTTTTCTTAGTGCTTTTTCTTGGACACTAAACCCCGTTGGCGATTACGTCGATGGCGGTGCTCCTATGGAGAAAGTATTAACACGCATGCTGCCCTTAGTTATCGTAGCGCTGTATTGCATTATGGGTCCACAGCGCGATGCTTTACGGCGCTTATTCCACCAGGGCAACAACATCGTCATTTGGTATATTTTTTGGGGCATTTTTTCAGGACTAAGTTCACAAGCTATGATGCTTAGTTTTTGGAAGGGCTGCGAAATCTTTATACTACTGATGTGGGTATGTATTAGCTGTCGTGATCGTGAATCGACTTTGCGTGAGTTTGCTAGTTTTGCGCGCTTAATCGAAATACTGCTCTGGGTGACTGTCGCCTTGGCTATGATCAACCCGAGCTTGGGATGGCGTAAGTCGACTACCTTTATTCCGTGGCTACAGGGTTACTGGCCAATGTTAAATCCCAATGCCATAGGAATTTATTCAGCGATTGTGCTCTTGACTCTGCTTTTTTGGCCCGTAAAATACAAGCCCATGCGCCTTAGTTTTGTTTCGCTTACGCTACTTTTTTCGCAATCGCGTACAGCGTATGTTGCTGTGGCTATTGGGCTGCTTATATTTACCTACTCCGCTTTTAGGGAACGAAACGTTAAACGCCTGATCGTTTCGCTCATAGCAAGCTTTGTGGGCTTGGCCCTAGCATTGGGGATGCTTGATACGCTTTTGCGTATTTTTATGCGTGGACAAAGTAGCGAAGAGCTTGACACACTTTCGGGGCGTACGAGTTACTGGGCAGTTGCCTTGGATAGGATCGAGTTTATCGGTGGTGGCTTTGCAACGGGTTCTCGCTTTTTGGATCTCGCAAATCCCGATGTTTTTCAAAAATTTACGGTGAATTTGCATAACTCGTATCTCGAAGCTGCTGTTTCTGCGGGATTAGTGGGTTCAGTGCCGTATCTCATCATGCTTTCATGGCGCAGCTTATTGCAAATCTTGCGATTATTTCTACCTCGCGACCCCCATGATATCTTCTTTGCGGCGCTCTCTATAGTCATTGTTTTTCGCAGCATGATTAGCATAGTTCTGGCAGTGTACAGCTTGGACTTGATTATTCTAATGATATTTTGGGCATACACTCGCCATAGACTGCAAAATCGCTAACACTGCTGCTGTGGCACTACACACCAAGCCCCAAAAAAAGAATGAGCGTTACCTTGGCGGGGTTTGGGGCGCATTTCAGTTTCAAAGAACAATGAGGCTTTTCTTAGCTAGTTTGATGCGGATTCTAGGAAAAAGGGAAAAAGTACGCTTTTCTTTGCCATTTTGAGCCTAGTTCTAGAAAATAAGAAAACAAAAATATCTTTTCTTTGCCATTTTGATGCGGATTCTAGGAAGCGAAGGAGCGACCTCAAGGTCGTGACTGAGCTGAACGACGCCGCTGACGACGAAGACTCGCAAAATGGCAAAGAAAAAAGCGGGTTTGGGGCAGGGCATCATCCATAGATCGGAGCTTCGCTACGTTTCTTTGGGCTCATTTTGAGCAAACTTGAGCTGAATAAATTGGCAAAGGCTAGCGACAAGAGCTTGGCAATCCTTATGTTTTGTGTGATAGCCTCCCTTAACGATTGCGACAGTCGAGTAGTCCTCGCCCTTTTTTGCTTCTAGCTTCCATCCTTTGGGTGCCTTGTAACTTTTAAAGTCTTCAAACACTTGACTATTTGCCTTTGCCACAAAAACGGCATAAGTGAAGCTATAGGAGTATTTTTGTACAGTGTTTAAATTGGTGGTAAACATCAGCGATACCCAATCCTCGCTCTTATCTTTGTAATCTAAAATAAAGCGAACATCGGTGGGTATAGTGTCTCCACTTTTCAGCTTACGCATGCCAAACTGTGGAATAATTCTGAAATTCTCGGGATAATCGTATTCGACGATGGCATCGAAATTATCTTCCTTAATAAGTATTGCGTACGGATAATAGTAGATCTTGTTGTGAAAGAACAAAACAAAGAGAACACTTATACCGCTAAATACCAAGTAGCAGTTTTTCGATATTTCTTTGAGTTCTTCTGGCGGATAGAAATAACCGATGACTACCAAGTAATACACGAGTGTAAATATGAGGTATAAAACGAGATAACTGCCTCGACTTGACTGCTCTTTAACGTTACGCGTCTTTTCCATGAGTTTATGGTATGAGCTAAGGTTAGCATTGACCCACTGCTGCTCAGAAGCAGCGAATTTTACACGTTCTTTGCGCGCATAATTATTAATGATTAGAGCAAAAAAAACAATAATATTGCCATAGAACTGGATTCGGCTCATCGACGAAAACTTAGGCTGTTCATATCCTATGATTTCGTACTGATCGCCGAAAATCTGGAGGAGAACCCCTATAAGGATGAAAACTAAGGTTACGGTAATACGAAGGCCTAAAGCTTCAACAATCCACTTTTTCATTCTTCAAGCTCCTTTGACCCTAGCGCGCTCCACCCGAAACGCAGGCGCTATGGCAAGCACTATGACAGGCACTGTGACACGCATCGTGGCAGGCACTGTGGCACGCATCGTGACAGGCGCTGTGGCACGCATCGTGACAGGCACTGTGACAAACCTGGCTACTGTCAATATGAGAACCTAGGGCGCCTAGCTCTTTAGTGTCGGCAAAGGCATTATAGCACTGATGGAAACAAGAAATGCTTTCCATAAACACCAATAGCGAGCTATTGAAATGCCCCGATACACGCATACTATTATAACGTTCGTAGTTGTAATAATCTCGCCTGTTTACACCCATCATGTGCGCGAGCATGTAGTAGTCCTCGTTGCGCCCTCGCAGTAAAGAGCGCGTCTCGTCTGCTTCGCTATTTTCTTCATCTATCTTTGCCTGTCCCTCGCGTAGTTTTTCTGCTAAGCGCTGTTTCAAGCCATCATCGTCCAGAGCATACAAATAATATGCTTTTGTTGCCTCAACGTCGCAGTCCCACATGGCATTTTGCGTTTGGTACAATAAATTTTCAAAAAACTTGGCCATTTGTTCTTCGTTCACACTACCGTCATCCTTAAATGCTCTCAAAAAAGCTTCGTCATATTTTTGCGTCAACACCGTGGGCGCCTTGTCGTGAATTTTTATGGGATCAAGGCTAAGTACTTCAATAAACCCACGCTGTGACAGAGAATCGAGCATAATGGCGATGATTTTGTCCAGATCCATGCCAAAGACGACGGCTACTTCGATGGCTTCAAGTTCGTCGGCCACTTTTTCGCTTACCTTAAAACCACCACTCAAAAGTTCTGGTTTTATCCATTGTCCTTTGGTGAAACCGCTTGTGGTATCAGCATCGTCGCGCTTCTTTCGCCTCCGAAAAAAAGACAATGTCGCAGCCCCGACAGCTATAAGCGATGTCATTATAACGAGTAGTGACCAATTCCCTAGCGGTTCGCTACGTTTTTTGAGCGTAGCCTTCGCTTCACCATCCAGCATGAGGTAATCTATGGGAAAATACAGCTGAAGCCTCTGCGATTCTCGGCTCCCTACCGAAGATTGAAAAAACTTGATGCCTAAACGGTATTTTCCTTCATCATCCTTTACCCCAACGTAGTCAATTTTATTTCTGGCATTAACATATCGCTCCGTCTTCATCGGAATGGCGTTTTTTTCTTCCTGCGACAATTCTGCACCCGACACATAGGCTGGCAAAACGAGAGTGACGCTGCGCGCACTAATCGCTGTATCCCACTGTACGGGCGCCCAATCGACATAGATAAGCTCCTCCCCCGCGTCGGAAGTCGTTTTGCCGATGTAGCCCTCCTTAAGCATGCTCCCGCTGTACGCTAGGCGCCAAAATGTTCGCCCATTCACGCGTACATTATCTGCAATGTCGATTAACCATAAGCCATCCGCGCCAGGCGTAATTTTGAGCCTATGACGCTGCGTCGCATCTTCTACATAGGACTGCTCTTTATTCCACTGGGGTTTAAACCCAATACCTTGGTAGTCAAAACCACCCATGCCCCTAGCATCATTAACATCCCATACAACCTGAACATAAAAATCAGATTCCCCATTTTCGTGCAGAACCACTGTGTTTTCAACATGATAGACTTGCGCATCGAGTGCATGCGCTAGCGCTGGAAGTAGGCAAAATGCAGCGAATATAAACCATGCAAGCAACCGATATTTCATTACCATGCTACGCCCTTTGTTCTCCACCCAGTACAGCAAAAACAAGTACGTAGCCAGAATAACCGAAATTTCTCTTTGACTCAAGCCGTATAACTTAAGCTGTCAATCCACGGTAAAATAAAAATCTTTGCGCTGAGCGAAATTTTCCGCCCTTTTATGACGTATTTAGCCATAAAGTAAAATTCGGCAAGAACTTCATGGCGCGAAATATATGGCGCAAAATTGAAAATATAACGAATTTTACTCTCTTGCACTATAGCGCTTCTCTGTAGAAGCAAGAAAAATGCCCATCAATCAGAGCATCTAAAGCTGTGGCGATCATACATTCATAGCAGCCAAGCGCGCAAAACTCGCCCGTTACCTGTGCCAGCGAGGTGTACGCAAGCCAGGGCGCGGGGAGAGCCGCGTTTGCCAGCGCCCATCGGCGTTCATAAGGTAGAGTCGAGGCGCGCGTCCGTCGCGAGTGGACTCAAAAACAATATATCGCCCATCGGGCGACCAGCTCGGCTCCTTATTGTGGCCTTGGTCTTGCGTTAATCGCGTCACTTCGCCTGTATTGACGTTTACGGTAAAAATATCAAAGACGTTGCGCTCATCACGTGCTGTAAATGCGATAAGATCGCCTTTGGGGGACCAGTCGGGCGTCGTGTTGTAGTTACCTAACCAAGTTAAGCGGCGCATATTGCTTCCATCAGCGTCGATAACGTAGATCTGGGGTTTACCCGAAAAGTCCGATACAAAAGCTAAGCGATTGCAGCCCGGCGCCCAGCTCGGCGAAGTTTGAATATTGCCCGCAAGATTGGTCAATTGCACAAGCTCGCTGCCATCGAGATTCATCGTGTAAATATTGGCGTTATCCTCGGCTGCTGCGGTGAAGGCGAGCTTCTTTTTACTGTGGCAATAGTCGGCGCCAGAGGCCCAGCCTTCAAACTTCGTGAGTTGCACAAGCTCTTCACCATCATATTGGAAGAGGTTATCGCCGCTTGAGGCGAGCTGGGTGTAGATGATGCTGTTCTGAGGGCCCCAAGTGGGTAAAATGTTGATAGCATCGGGGAGTTTGTAGCTATGTGTACCCCAACCATCGGTTTCGAAGGACTGGATTTTGCGCATATTATTCGACTCACTTACGGTATACAGCAATCTCGTGCCAAAAACGCCGCGTTCGCCCGTATAAAACTCGATGAGTGCGTTTACAAAATCGTGAGCCATCGCGCGCACCTGCGCGGGCATAAGATCCTTGTCGGGATAGCTAAAGGGCAGAGAAGACGCCGTATCGACGTTAAAGAGCTTGAATTGAAAACTGGCATTGGGTTGGTGGTAGCTGTAGCTCGTTTTGACCAAAACCGAGGCGCCGACGTTATACCAGCTATCGAATTGTATGGTAGAAGTCGTCATGCCTTCCTTCTGCATATTGACCAAGGCATAAGTTTCGACGGGCATAATCTCGAAAAGCCCGCTCATACTAAGATCATTTCGCACGACGTCGGCAAAGAGCTTACCAAGGTTGTCGGGGTCAATGTTGTCCCCGATTTTGATGGGATCGGGAACCGCGATAGGAATGCGCGTCGGCGGCCCTCCAGGTACAACAGTGATCAAACTTAAGGGATCCACACCTCGCTCTATCGCTTCATCGTTCACCATCTTAGCCGCTTCCGCGCCATTGCTCGCCTGAGCAAGCAAAGGCGAAACATCGGAACCTTCTTGCGCAAGCGTTAGGCTCGGAATAAGGAGAGTGAATAAAATGAAACAAAAAACATATTTCTTCAACATAATAACAAGATCTTAGCCTAAAACCGCTAGCATAAACTATGTTACACGATTGTAGGGGGCAGCTTTCAAACCTGCCCCTAGCAGAGCCCCACCTATGATCAAAGCTTCCCCTAGGGATACTCTGATTAATGTAAAAATAGTGAAAAGATGGCTAGAGAAAAAACGAAAGTCAGGCGGGTTTTCAAAATAAAGTCAATAAAATCAATACTCTACACACAAAAGGGTTCTAAGGGCGATAGCTCTTAGACGGGGTTTGGGGCGGTAGCCCCAATAAATCAGAGTTTCCCTAAGGATTTTTACGCTCTAGCGGCGTAGAAATTCAACGCGGCGATTCAGGGCGTGGTCTTGCTCTCGGCTTCCGAATGCTGCGGGCATTTCTTTGCCGTAGGGAACGACGTGCATGCGCGTTGCTTCAACGCCGAGATTGATGATGTATTGTTTAACGGATTCACCGCGCTTTTGACTCAGAGCTAAGTTGTATTCAGAGGTTCCACGCTCATCGGTGTGCGAGGCCAAGTTCACATTGATTGCAGGCTGCTTTTTGAGGAGATCGCTATTGTACAAAATAGCCTCGCTTGCGTGTGAAGAAATCACATATTCATCAAAATCGAAGTACACAACTCTAAAGTTCGCCGTCTCCTCTGTTTGAGTAACAACGACGGGGGTTTCCTCTAATTTTTCCTCTACAGCGGCTCTCGCCAATCGTAGGCGCTCACACTCCTCGGCATTTAGCTTTGCTTCCTCTTGCGCTTGTTTCGCAAGGGTTTGCGCGGTTAGCGCTTTTTGTTTGGCAAGTTCGTTGTTGCCAGCATTGTAGGCTTCTTGAGCTTCCAAAAGCGCCTTTTTGGCCAAGGCGTAGGTTTGTGCTGCGCACTCTTCGGCTTGGCTGGCGCCATCAATTGCGTCGACTGCGCTTTGTAGCGCGTCATCGGGTGGCGGCGCGCTCGCACAGGCAAGCAAGAGGGAAGTGGCGAGGATTGCGAATAATAGGCTTATTTTCTTAAATGTCATCCTTGAGTTCCTTGTGTGGGGAGTTAAAGCAAAGACTAGTGGCTCCAAACTGGCGCTTCATAACCGCTACCTTCAGTGACAGCGATCTGCGATTTACCATCGGCGGTGGATAAATAAATTTTGCTCCCCCCATCGCGGGTGGAAGAAAACACGAGATATCGCCCATCAGGGCTCCACGATGGCGCGTCGTTTTTGCCTTGACCCTGTGTGATACGCTCCAGCTCACTGCCATCGGAGTTCATCACAAAGATGTCCAAACCATTATATTCATCTCTTGCGCTAAAAGCGATTTTCCCACCTTGGCGTGCCCATGCCGGGTTTGTGTTGTACTTACCCACCATGCTTAGCCGCGTTGCCCCGCTTCCGTCCGCATTCATGACGTAAATTTGCGGGCTTCCACCGCGATCCGAAACAAAGGCGATTTTGCTGCAATCGGGGCTCCAACTCGGCGAGGTGTCGATGGCGCCGTTGCTCGTTAAGCGCATTAAATTGCCGCCGCGCGCGTCCATGGTGTAGATTTCAGCGTTCCCATCCTTCGACAAAGTAAGGGCAATTCGCCCATTTCCCGCGCAGTAGTCGGCGCCTGTATTCATGCCGCTAAAGCTCGATATGAGCTTGCCGTTTAGGTATAAATCGGGGTTTGATCGCGCATAGGATGTGTAAAGCACACCGCCGCCTGGCCCCCAGCTTGGCAGAACCTGTACGGTGTTCTCGGTTTTCACCACCGATACATCACTGCCGTCGATTCCAAGCGATACAACGCGCGGTGGCGCCCCTCGTTTGCTTCGCTGCACGGCCAAAATTCGCTGTCCCAAAAAGCCTTCCTGCCCTGTGTAGTGCTTGATAACCGCATTCACGAACGCGTAGACCGCTGGCTTATAATTGCTCGTCGTTGCTGCAGGTTTTACATACGCCAGCTTGATTTCCCGCTCGCCCGTTACGTCGTAGAGCCGCATGTCAAGCTCTAAGCCGCTTCCCAGCGCGCGGTAGCCGACTTTAATGAGCGCATCCGCCCCCGTCGCGTGCCAGCCCACGTACGAGGTCGATGTGGTTGTTTCGTTGGCCAATTTCGGCAAAAACTGGTCGGGATGGATGATGCTAAAGAGCCCAGAAAGTTCTAGCCCGTGGCGCATGGTTTTGGCGACATCCTGCTCAAGGCTTGCTTGCACGCCGCCCTGTGCCTGGGGTTGCGCGAGCGCTAAGGCGATTTTTCGCGTCGATACGTTGACGACGACTTCTTGAGCCTGCGACTCTGCAGCTAAAAATACTGTCGCGAAAACAGCTGCAAACGCCACGCATAAACAAATTATTCTTCGCATTTCCTTACCCCTTTTGTCTTAAATTCTAAAATGTTACCATTTTGTTGAATTTTACTTGGTTCAAAGCTTTGAAATTCTCTTTTTTTTGGCGGGGGGCTCCTAGCCCCCCTACGCGCGAGCTTCCTTCAAAAATCAGCCAATTTGCAAGTATTTTATGCGGCGTCTTGGCTTTAGGCCAAGCCGCCGCATAAAATTTGCGCATTGGCGATTTTTTCAGGCGATCTCGCGCTACCCCCCTTCCCTATAATTACGCGCAAAACACGTTGTTGCGCAAATTCATAACGCTTGAATACTGCATTTCATTCACTAGAGCTAGCAAGACACGACTTTTGCGCTTTTGCGCGCGAAGCCTAGCGAGCGCGCCTTGGGGGTAGCGCGGGATCGCCGAGAAAAAGGCGCAATGAGCGCATTTTGTGCGGTGAATGAGCGTTTAGCGAATACAACGCACAAAATAATGCGCTCATTAGCGAATTTGGCGAGGAAGCCCGCGCGTAGGGGGCTTGCCCCCAGCAAAGGCAAAGAGCAAGTTGCTACATACATTATCCTACATTAACATATTTGCGCAAATAATCACTTTGATATAGTTTGGCGAGGGGGCGTTTGACTGCTAGAGAGATGTGATAATGTCGTCGGGATACCCACTTGGACCTTTTGAATTAGTGAAGCCTATCGGTAAGGGCGCGATGGGAGTGGTGTGGGAGGCGCGCCATGTTTTGCAGGATGTGCGCGTGGCGATTAAGATTATTACGTCGCGCTATGCAGAGGATGAGACCTTTCGCACGGCGTTCCAAAACGAGATTCGGGCGGTAGCGCGTTTGCATCACCCGTCGATAATCAAGTTATTGGATTCGGGCGTGACGACGGCGGAGTGCGAAGAGGCGTCCAACGGCGAGATTGTGGCCGACAGCTTGTATTTTGCGATGGAGCTCGCCAATTCCGAGACGCTGCCGCGTCCGCGCTCGCCGCTTCCGTGGCGAAACACGAAGTATGTGCTTTTGGAGCTATTGGATGCCTTGGCTCATGCGCATGCGCGAAATGTGATTCATCGCGATATTAAGCCTAGCAACGTTTTGCTAGCGACAGATGAGTTTGGGCGAACGCGTTTAAAGATAACGGATTTTGGCATTGCTAGGGCTTTGGGGAGCAAGGATTTGCCTTCAGGAACGGTGGCTGGAACGCCGCGTTACATGTCGCCTGAGCAGATTTTGCACCAAACGCTGGATCAGGGGCCGTGGACGGATTTGTACTCGTTGGGTTGTATGGCATATCAGTTTGCGACGGGACGTCGGATTTTTTCCAAGGTCTCTGGAACCGAGCTTTTGCGCCACCAACTTCACGAGCAGCCCGACCCCGTGACAGGCGATCACGTGCCGCAGGGTTTTGCAGATTGGCTAAACCGCATGCTTGCCAAAAAGACGCGTAAACGCTTTCAGTTTGCCGCGGAGGCTGCCTGGGAGTTGGCCTCGTTGCCGGAGCCCAAGTGTCAAGAGCCGTTGTGCTACGATTTAGCGCAAGACAACTTAGCGAAAAGCGCGGATTCGAGCATCTCCTCGGTGGTGTCATCCGATATTTTGCATTCTTCGGATATTTCCTTGTCTTCGGATATTTCGATCAGCTCCCACGCCTTTAGTAAGTTGCTCGCGATACACGATGGTGTGGTGGAGCCCGCGGGCGCGCAGGTCGATTTGTCGGATGAGTTATTGCACGATCACGGTGATACCCAGCGCATGGAGCAGGCAGATATTGCGCTTGCGCTTTCGCGTCACAGTCAGGTTAACGCGCGCGAAGGCGTGTTATCGACACTGGCCGAGATTTTTCAGCAAATGCCAGACGCCCCCGAGTTATTGGCGCGCTACGCGGATCGCATATCGCCTACGCCCGCGACTTGGCAGCGAGGTCAAGACGAGGTGATGCGAACACAGCTCATCGGGGCAGGTCTTGGGCTTTGGGGGCTGCGCTACATTCCGCTGGTAAACCGCGATCAAGAGCGAGACCTTATTTATAACTTGCTACTGAAAGCAAAAAACGAGTTCACGCCTCAGTGCCTACTCATTAACGGCAATAAGGGCGCAGGGAAATCAAGACTAGTCGAATGGATGACACAGCGCGTGCATGAGCTTGCCATTGCAAACACCATTAAAGCTCTGCATTATCCCGAGTATCAAAACACCTCGGGGCTCGCGCGTTCTATTATGTTTTATCTTCAATGCCAAAATCTTACGCGCTTTGAAGCTCTCAATCGTATACAAAATTTCATTATTGAGCATGCGCTTGAAATAGAATTCGACGACGCCTTACCTTTACTGGAGTTGATGCAACTTCCCGATGATCCCGACAACGCTGTACCAAACATTCACTTTGACTCGATAGAGGAGCAGTTTGCCGTCATTTTGCGCTTTTTACAGCGACTTTGCGCGAAGCGTCCTTGTATTTTGTGGCTAGATGACATTCACTGGTCCACCTATGCTTTGGGTTTTGTAGACTATATCTTTGAAGATCTCGCCAAGTCGCCTTTTCCGCTGTTAATTATTGCGACGCTGTGTGATAACGACGTCAACGATCTTTCCCAAGAAGCAGGGCTGATTTCGCACATCAAAACGCATCAAAACACCGAAGAGCTTGTACTCAGCCCGCTCAAAGCAAGCGACCACCTCAAGCTCGTGCAGCAGCTACTGGGCTTAGACGATGAGTTGTCGCACCAAGTCGCGGAGCGCACCAACGGCAACCCGCTTTTTGCCATACAGCTTGTCGGTGACTGGGTCGAGCGTGGCTATTTAGTACCGAGTTCTCAAGGTTTTATTCTAAAAGATCAAACGATTGGCAGCCGCATCCCCGATTCCCTACACGAACTTTGGCTCGCGCGATTGCGTCACATATTTATAGACAGCAAACGCAAGCAATACGAGTGGGAGCAACTGGAGCTTGCTGCCTGTTTGGGGAACCAGTTCGATGTCGAGGAGTGGCGAATTTGCTGTGAATTGGGCGAACTTGGTCCCAATCACAGGACGCTACATCTGATGTTGGAGCACCAGCTTTTTGAATTGCAGTACCCCAACGTGTCGTTTACGCATAATCTTTTGCGCGAATCTCTGATTCGTTACACCAAGGAGAACAATAGGTTTAAGCAACATCACTTGCTTTGCGCAGAGATGTTGGAGCGCTTCTTCTCGGAGGCGCTAACTTTCTACCACGAGCGCCGTGCACAGCACTTGCTTTTTGCGGAATCCTACGAAGCCACTCTCGAACCACTGCTGCAAGGCGGTATCATTCGCCAACAACGCTGTGAGTTTAGCGCCGCCCACGAGCTTTTTGCCAAACGCGAACAGGCACTAAACCACTGCAACGCTGATGAAAATAGCCCCATACGCGCCTTGGGTTGGGTCGCACAAGCCAAAACTTACGTCATGCAAATGCAGTATGATACGGCTCGAACGATGCTAGATCGCGCGATAGAACTCGGCGAGCGTACGCAATCGTTGATTGTGCAGGCACTGGGGCACAAAGAGCTGGGAATTTTGTTGTACCAACAAAATAATACCAATGCTGCCCTTGAACACTATCATCTCGCGCTTGAGTTTTTCGACAAAATCTCGCCGCGACGCCGCCAAGGCTACATGAATGATAAGGCGGAAACCCTGCACAGCATCTCTCGCATCTACCTATCGCGGCATAACATTGAGCTTACGAAATCCTACATCGCCCAAGCCATCGCTATACAAACCGAAAGCGGCGACCAGTTCGGGCTAGGGCTATCGTACAAAATGCTCGCCAACGCTCTGCAACACACAGCAGACTACGAAAACGCACGCCAGAACCACGAACTAGCGCTCAACATATTTGAGCGCATCGGGCGTCGCCAAGAAATCGCACACGTACTCAACGATATCGGTGAAATTTATAGACTCGGCTACAATCTCCCCGAACAAGCTGAGGAATACTACCGAAGCGCTATTCGCCTCTACCACGAAGTGGGCGCGAGCCAAATGAGTAGCCCCTACATCAACCTCGGCCTTCTACTTATCGCCAAGGAGCGCTACGCGGAGGCAAAAGTCTTGTTCCTACAACAGCTTGAAGCCTGCGAAAAACAAGGTAACGCCTTTGATCTGAATTGGTTTATTGCAGGTATGCTGCCGAGTTGCGCGGGAACCTTCGATTGGCCTAATTTCGAGTACTACTCTAAGCGTTTGTTAGAGATTTTAAACGATTCCCTCGTCGTCGACGCCGATATTTTGTATTGCACAGAACACGCGCTCGGACTTTGCATCATGTACGCGAGCGTGCAACAAGGTGAAATCTGTCGCCAAATCGCTATCGATCAAGCCACAAAACTCAATGATCACGAGGCGCTTGCGCGCCTGCGCAGTTTATAGAACTTACGACAAGGGGAACTGCAAATTGATATAAGTGATGGAGTCTATCGTATGGATATCGACTTTGCCACTAAACTGGCGAATGATGGGTAAAAAGTAGGCTATGCTAACAGCTGGCGGGTAGATCCGTTGTATGCGCTGAACCTGAGAGAGCAGATCGAAGAGATCGTCGTCGGTAGCGGGGATAAGTTTGAAGCGGCTTAAAACGTTGATTATTTCGTCGTAGCTAAAGTACTCCCCGTTATGTGAGATCGAGGCAGATAGAGCTTTTCGCTGTAGGCTTAGGTGTACTTGAATGTAACTTGTAATATCGTTTTTGTGAAAAGCTGATTGGATCAGAAGTTCGACGATCTTCTCCATGACGTGGAAGAACGCATGATATTTAGCAAGCTTTCTTTTATGAACATCGTCGTTTGGCAATGACGCAGTATGAAAATGCGTCGTAAAATCGATAGATTTTTTAAGATAAGCGCAACGATTCTTTACGTTAAGCGCGAGGTTAGCCAGCATGTATTGCGGGGAACTGAATTGTTGAGCACTGACACGTAGATTGTGAATGGCGTCCCAAACAGCGGGGAACATCTCAATTTTGTCGGCTAATTCAGCAGATAGCGCCTCGATTGCTCGGCAGTGTCGCAGGTAACTTGTAATGGGTATGCTCAAAGGAATATTAAGATCTTCATGCCACTGCGCGTTGCTCTGCGTCCAAGTGGGGCTAATATTGTGTGCTACGCGCAGGAGCCAAAATAGAAAGTTATTGATATCCTCATGCGTTAAGGAACTCGTGCGATGTAGGGCTCTCAATTCGTAAGCGAGTGCTATGCATGACACGTTTCGGCTAGCCTTCGCAATCGGGAAGAGCTCTGATTCCAGGCGACGCAACGACTGCGCTAGCCCAGCGCTGTCCGCGTTTGAGACGGCGAAAAACGAAGTACTCGACGCACAGCGCGCAAAAAAGAGACAGACCTCGTCTTTGTGCGCAATGGGCGGTGGCTTGGGAATATTGTGCTGCGCTAAGCGCATGAGGCTATAGGTTTGGCGCTGCAAAGACGCGTTTTGTGTGTTGATAAAACTTTGATTGGGAATATCATTAAGTAGCTCAAGCGTCTTTTCGCGCAATGCCCCAAGCTCGAAAATATTGGCAATGTGTAGAATCTTGGCCAAAAGCCCGCAGTAATAGTCAGTTGACGTTGGCGTTGCGGTGTTGCTCCAAACGAGCTGAATTTCCTTTGAAATTTCGGCTACTAGCTTGCTTACAAATACCATAGCGGGGTCGCTCGGCATGCCTTCAACCCGATGCATACGCAACAAAACTTCGTAAAAATACCGAGGTGCGCCGATTAAATTCTCAACGTCATTGCGCTCACAAAGTTGCTCTACTACCGTCGTGCAATTTCGCAACAACTCGCTGCAAAAAAAGACCGCATCAATAGTGCAATCCATCACCGTCCCGAGTTCTTGAAACTCTTTGTCCGCGCTATCAAGCACATCCCCAAGGCTCTCGCATGAGCGCAAAATGGCGTGGCACTTCAAACTGCGTGCATTAATAATAAGATTTTGTAAAATATCGCGAGGAATCTCCGAGGGCTCCCCCGCGCTCTCGCTCAAACGTTGCCAAAACTCCTTTGCTGCCTGCACCAAGGTGAAAGGTGAAATATTGCGTTGACTGCTCTTACGCTCAAACAGTATGCGCAGCTTATCATTAGTCAGACTCTTGAGACGCTCCTCGCTGATATGCTCAATTGGTAGCGATAAAATATCTTGGGCGAGTATTAAAAACGCCTCAAGACAAGACTCGGGGAAGGAGCGCCAGTATTTGTTAAAGGTCGAAAAAATCGTCGTCAGCCACTTTATATCGTGCTTAATCGAAGCGCTACATAAGCGGATAATCGCATTATCCTCGGCATTATATGCCGACAACACCTGCTTAAGTATAGGCGTTATTTCTTGCATAAAACGCTGCCAACGCAGCTCAAAACTAGATTCAATGGCCGAAAAATCATTGTTTGGCGAAAACTTGGCAATAATCCCGTACAAATGCCGCAGTTTCTTCTCCAAGAGTAAATGCGGAAAATGCTTCTTGAGCTTCACAAACACGTTCTCAAAAAGCGGATACAAGCTCTCGCTAGGCTTATCTTTCGCAGAGAGCTGCCCAAGCTCTGCGCTAAGTGTTTTAAAGTCTTCCACCAAATTGTTCAGCTTGAACTCATGAGCCACTTGCGCCGCATCTTGGAAGCACAAGTTCGCCTCGCGATAACCTGTACTATAGCCATAAAGCGCAGTCGATTCGATAAAGTGAATAGCCTCCGTCATCAAACCATCAAGCGTCCTAGCCAATTTGTTAATAGTGCGCGAAGTCAACTCCCGCGGGTTCACGCTGTCAGTAACCGGCAACGGCGCCTCTGCCGACGGCATAGAAGCGCTAATCTCCAACTTTTGGTAAATCCTAGCCAATGACTCATCGTAACGATCGAGTTGCGCGTCTTCAAAATCCGTCTTGAGCTGCCCTAATATATAGTAAAAACAGTGCAAAAACTCCGCCTGCTTTCTACTAAAACGGGCTTCCCTCTCCGGAAAATATAACAAATTAGCACTCTCTCCGATCTGCGTCTCCTCATGCGCGGCTGGAAGCATGTTGTATACGTAAGCTAAAACTGGCAACTGGTCATGAAAACCACAAAAAGTCAAAATGTTCCCAAGCCTGCATATTTGCTTGGCCAAATCGACACACTCCTCGCTGCGTCCCTGCAAAAATATTAACTCTAAGTCGTCAAACAAGCGCAGCAATACCAAGCTCAAGTAATGCAAAACATGCGTCCGAGCGTCCGTCTCCTCCTCCGCCTCCCCTTGCGCTAAAACCAACGCCTCCTCCTCGCGAACATCCACCGCCTGGATCACCACCTCCGGCACGCGCCCCAAACCCGCAACCAAATCGTCCTCGCCGTCATCCTCGTCCCAGCTCAACGCCTCCGCGCTCAGGCCCTCCAAGTTCAAATCCCCGAGCCAGTCTTCGCCAAACTCGAAAATATCCACCAACTTTGCTTCATCTTGCTTCGACATCGATAACGCCCATCCCTCAGAATCGCAGAACCCCTGCGCATACATTATAACACGAAGACCCCATCCTACACCAATATTGCAAGTTTATCACAAACTTCTACCCCCTAACTTAAGGATGTAATGATGAATTCGATGTTTACTTTTGCTTTGGTGGGGGAAGTGTCCCCCTCCGCCGCAACCCCTTGCTGTGCGCGGGTTTGCGTCTACCCCCTCTACGGGGGGCCAGCCCCCCGTAACGCCCCCGAAACGATGTGCAGAGCATCGCTAGGGCGAGTGCCTTTATACACGGGCTTCCTCGCAAAATCGATCAGGGAGTTGAGCCGAGTAGCCCTTTTTCATACAAGTAATCGCTCAACTGGGAGTGTTCGATCACAGATTGGCGCAGTTTTTGTAGCGTTTCCCGATCGTGAGCGCCTATATCCTCTCTTTGCCAAAGGTCGCTTGCTTTAAAAAGCATTCCAGAGTCAATAGTGGGGAAATATGCGGAATTCTCAAGCGTTTCGACGGCAAAGCGTTTAAATTTCACGCTAAAAATCTGTCGATCTTCCTTCACCGATAGGAGGCTGTGGCCTATAAAATCATTATCATCGCATATGCCAAGCAAGTCTAGAATGGTTGGCGCTAGGTCAGCATGGCTAGAGAGCGTGTTTTGTTCCCCCTTTGGTAGGCGCGGGTGTTTACCGTAAACAATAAGCGGAAGTGCAGTAACCTCGCGGCGCAAGTTATAATAATCGGCGCTCTCTCCGCGGTCGCCAAGATCCATGCCGTGGTCCCCTGTTATAAAAATAATGCTGCGATCAAACCACGGTTCATCTTTTATGCTCTCTATAAATTCGCGCAAAACGTCGTCGTCGTAATGAATCGTGTTTAAGATTTTTTGCGTAAAATCTTTAGCGTCGTTAAGTTTTAGTTCTGGTTCCGGGATCTCGAAGGGTACATGGTTTGAAATCAAAAAAACGGTAAGAGCAAAAGGCTTAGTGCTATCTCGTTCCTTTAGGTAGCGCGCTGCATGCTGCATCACTAAGCGATCTTTCTCCTCGTACTTTGGTGAGTAAAAAATATGGTCATACCACTTATTGAGCCAAAATCTTTGGTTGTCCCAATCGGGATCGGAGCCACCAAAAAAGATAGCCTCGTATCCGTGGCGCCGCAAAATGCTTGCATAGCTCTCGATATCGACGGTGGTAAACTTTTTGGCTGTAGTGTAACGAGAATGCGGGAGTAAAGCGGTGTGCATTGCCATAAATCCCGCAATCGTCGGGTGTCCGTTGGTGTAATAGCGAGTGTAATAGCTGCCATGCTCCGATTCTGCCAAGGCGCGCATATAGGGAGCAGCCTCAACTTCTTGCTCGGGGTTAAAGAGCTTTAAACTTTTGGCGCGCAAGCTCTCAAAGCTGATAACAATAATATGGTAATCCTCTGGCTCTTTTGTGCAAACACCTTGATAGCGCTTGCGAAGCGGGTACTTAGCATCAATAAAGCTCCAGTTCTCATCTCTTTCTTCCCGTAGCCACCGACTTTGCACTGCGCGGATGTTTGCATCAATATCGGAAAAATCGTTCTCTTCGAGCATGTACTCCTGCACAGCCCTAACCGTTAACACTAAGGGTGGCGCAACCTTTGCTTGACGGTTCTTAGAGCCAAACAAGGGAGTGTAGAATAATAGCGGAAGAACTATAAATACCGCGAAAAGCAGCGCAATGATGCCGCGCTCCAAGATAATCCGCGATTTAAACTGAAACTTTTTGTATATAAACACTGACAAAAATACGTACGCTACAGGCAAGAGGAAGAGTAATATCGATAAATATGGTCCCCCAGGATCCGTAGCAAACATCGTCAAAATCGAATCGGGAATACCTTTGGTGGCTAAAAGATAAGTGCGCAAAAAATCAAAAGTAATATGAACATTGACGTAGCGCAAAACTTCATTATCTGCCTGATTGATAAAAAGAGAGATTGCGAGCAATACACTTTGCATCACATAGAAAACTCGCCGATAGCGCAGCCTTCTAAACTGTGTTAGCAAGAAAAAGGGAAGAGTAAGTGCAGTTAGGCCAAAAACCATATAAAACATGGCGTGTGGCATGTAGTGCCAAATATTGATGACATAGTCATAGCCGTAAGGAACGGGGCGCAAAAAGAGCGCTAAGGTGAGTATCGCCCCAATAATGACGGCAATGATAAAATTTAAAAAAAATAACGGAAAATGCGTTCTTTCTTCCGAAACTGCGAATGTAGCACTTGCTTTCATCATGGTTTGAAAAATAAAAGTTAATTCAATAACTCGTTATGGCATAAAATCTGATTGCCCCCACAAAAGCGGGCAACGCAATAGAACATATTCTTAGGGCTTGCGCTAGTTTATGCTTAGGGAGACTCTGAAGGGAAAGTATGGCAAAACGCCGCTTGCTTTATTCAGCATAAAAACCTAGCTTTACTCGACGCGCGCTGGCACGTCTTTATATACGAAAGTGTAGAGCTTAGCGGATATTTCTCCGACGATGAAGTTTAGGCAAAAATTGCTTAAAGGTTCTTCGTATAAACGCTGGGGGGGCGTTACGGGGGCTTGAGCCCCCGTTGAGATACCGTCTTGGTTGTCAAGATAATTATTGTGAAGAATATCGTTTTGGGGTGTATTCGGGTAGGGTGTTTTCTTTTGTAATCCCGCTGGAAGATCGCCACGTTGCACTTCGTGCGCCTCGCGATGACTGGCGGGGTGTGACTCGCGATGGGATGCGGGGGGGGGGGTAGTTTTTATGTAGTATTTTGTGTTTTATTCTTGATTCTATGAGTTTTATGCGTAGGTTATATGAGGGATAGTTTTTTGAGGTGTATGCGATGGGTGCAGAAGTTT
>JBBAEA010000055.1:0-20708 GCA_041656175.1 Bradymonadales bacterium
GGTTTTGTAAGAGTAAAAAAGAATTTTTCGTGTATTTTCGTGTTTTTCGTGGTTCAAAATTTAAAGACACAAAAGGCACGAATGCCTATAACAAATCAATCTGGGCAAGTAAGAATAAAAAAGAATTTTTCGTGTATTTTCGTGTTTTTCGTGGTTCAAAATTTAAAAACACAAAAGGCACGAATGCCTATAACAAATCAAGCTGGTTTTGTAAGAGTAAAAAAGAACTTTTCGTGTATTTTCGTGTTTTTCGTGGTTCAAAATTTAAAGACACGAAAGGCACGAAAAGCTGTTTTAGCGCTTGTTAGCGATTGGCGAGGAGGCTCAGGCGAGGGGGATGCTTCCCCCACAAAAAAGAGGCGTGCGTTCAAAGGATGATTGAGGGAAACCAGCGCTTGAATAGTTACAAAACGGCTACATATCGTGTATAGAGTTTGTGGGGGAGCTTTGATTTTGGAGATGTGAATGACAACAGCGAACATATTGGTAGTAGACGATGAAAAGAATATTCGGCGAAGCTTGAGCATGGTCTTGCAGGATGAGGATCATGAAGTCGAGACGGCAGAAAGCGCTGAAGAAGGCTTGCGAATACTGAGTGAGCACAGTTTTGACATTTTGATTTTGGACGTGCAGATGGGCGGGATGTCGGGTTTAGAGATGTTAGAACACGTGAAAGCAGCGGAGAACGCACCCGAAGTCATTATGATGAGTGGACACGCAACGCTGTCGGACGCTGTGAACGCCACGCGACTGGGCGCCTTTGATTTTGTCGAAAAGCCGATAGACCGCGAAAGGCTGCTGCTAACCGTGCGAAACTGCATGGAAAAGCGCTATTTGATGCTCAAAGTCGCGCGATTGGAGAGCGATGAAGGAAAGCATTTGGGGATGATCGGCGAATCTGCGGCAATGCAGAAAGTGCGGACGGCGGTGGAGAGAGTCGCGCCAACAAAGGGGAAAGTCCTCATTTTAGGTGAGTCGGGCGTTGGTAAAGATTTAGTTGCAAGGGCGATTCACTCTTTGAGCGATAGAGCGAAAAAGACCTTTATTAAGGTGAACTGCTCGGCTATTCCGTCGGAACTTATCGAGAGCGAGTTGTTTGGTCATGAGAAGGGTTCGTTTACGGGTGCGGTGAATAGGAAACGTGGGCTTTTTGAGATGGCGGATGGGGGGAGTATATTTTTGGATGAAATTGGCGATATGTCGTTGCCAGCCCAAGCAAAAGTACTGCGCGTTTTACAAAACGGGGAGTTTACGCGTGTGGGTAGCGAGAAGTTGTCGCGCGTGGATGTACGGGTGATTGCGGCTACGAACAAAAACTTGAAAGAAGCGGTTGATGCAGGAACTTTTCGCGATGACTTGTACTTTAGATTGAACGTTGTACCGATAGAAGTGCCGCCATTACGCGAGCGTTTGGAAGATGTGCCGCTTTTAGCCAATGCGTTTTTAGCCCAGCTTTCTCAAGAGTATGGCCGCGAGACGCTTGAGGTCGATGATAAAGCGATGGCAGCGCTCTGTAAGTACGATTATCCTGGAAATATTCGCGAGCTGCGAAATCTTTGTGAGCGCTTGGTTATCATGGCATCTAACCCGGTGACTTTGCTTGATTTACCAGAAGATTTGCAGATTGAGGAGGAGCTAAGCGACGTTTCGGATGTCGATGCTGTGGATATCCAGACCATGATTGAGCCTGGGAGTAAGAGCTTGCGAGACTTTCGACTAATTTCGGAAAAAGCGTATATCGAAGCTACGCTGTTACAGAATGGCTGGAATGTATCGAAAACGGCGGATATTCTTGGGATGGAGCGAACGAATTTACACAAAAAAATAAAGCGCTTTGGCTTAGAGCGAACGGGAATGGAAGAGTAGGAAAAGGGCAAGTTGGCTGAACTTAGGCGTTTGTGGCTTAACAAAATATAGTGAGGTGAGCAATGACAAAACAAACACAAAATTCCGAAGAACGAGTTTACGAAGGTGTTTTAGAAGACGAAGAAGAGCAACAGGGGAAGAAGATTTTGTATGCCGTCGAAACGATTTTAGATTCTAACCAAAATATAAGAAAACGAGCGCAAAAAGCGTTAGAGCGCTACGCGAAGTTGGAGCCAAGAAAGCAGCGAGATAAGGCCGCTGCTCGCATCATTGCTTACTACTCTAATTTGTCTGCGAGTTCGGGGGTTGTAACGACTTTGCCCAGCTTAGTACCAGGTATCGGTGCGCTCTTTACTATCTTTGGTGGCGGCATCATGGACGCGGTGATGGTGCTAAAGTGCGAGGTCGAGATGGCGCTTTGCTTGGCGTCCTTGTACGGTTACGACATCGAGGAAGACGCAGAGCGAACGCGCGCGTTTTTGATGACTTCAGCGGCGTTGGAAGGCACTAAAGCCTCGGAATCGCGCTCGGAGTCGCTACTTCGCGTAGTCGATTTGGCCGTCAATGAGTACTCTACGCGCCAACTCAGTAAGATGATGCTCAAAATCATTGGACGTGCAGGGCTCACCATGAGTTCCAAGCGTTTACTGCGATTGATGCCCGTAGTGGGCATGGCTGTTGGCGGCGGCGTAAACAAGGTTTTAACGCAACGAACGGGCAAACGCTGTAAATATGCTCTTGATGTACGGCGAGCAAACGATGATGCGAAGGAGGCGAAGGAGGCGAAATGAGCGTAGAGAAAGAAAACGAAAGAGCAAAAACTGACGCCAACCCTACGGAAAATCAGGAAAACGATGCAAAATCTGCTAAGCGCGAGCATGAAAGGGTAAGTGAAAAAAAAAGCGAAAACGCGTCCAAAAAAGAAAAATCTCATGCACAAACATCGAGCGAAGAAGAACGCGTACTTCGCGCGGTAGAGAGCTTGATTCAAACAAACGAGCAAATCATCGCTGTCTGCGACGATTGCCGCCAAAAGGTGATGTCAAAGAATGCAGAGCTCTCCGAAAAGCTTGCATTCAAAAAGATTGCTCGGCGCATTGTTCGACACTATGCCGATAAATCCGCACTAAGTGGGGGGATTTCGGGATTACCCGCATTTTTGCCTGGTATTGGGAGTCTAGTCGCCTTTGTAGGCGCTAGCGCAGTCGATGTCGTTTTAACCTTAAAGTTCGAAGTCGAAATGACGCTTTGCCTTTGCCACCTCGCAGGCTTTGACATATATAATGAGCGAGACCGACAACTCGCCTTCACCCTTGCCTCTGTTTCATCTTACGACGTCCGTTCCTCTGATAGCGCTGTACTCGATACGCTCGCCCTTGCACGCGCCGCATTCTGGGATTATTCCATGCGACAGCTCAGCAAGTATTTGCTCTCTATGATTGGTAAAATTATCGTTCTATCGGCGGCAAAATCTGCCTTCCGCGCCGTCCCCGTGCTCGGCGTACTCGTCGGCATCTCGGTTAACAAGGTACTAAGCACGCGTACAGGCAATTATTGTATTAGCGCGCTTTGGCAGCGGCGCCCAAAAACACCAAATAACAAAAATAGTGATGTCGTTGATGCTAAAATCGTTGAAAGCGCAAATGGCGAGGAAAAACCGAATGGATGACGTGTTTAAAGCGATTTGGCTCGATGATATGGGTCCCAAAAAAGAAATTTCTTGCAGATCCTGCAATACGCAAAACCGCGTCCACGTCGCCAAAGCCGTCCAGCGTCCCCAGCAGTATTGCTGTGCTCGCTGCGATGCGCCACTTTTCCTAAGCCACGATGCGCCCTTCACTCAACTAAAGTCGCATAGCTTCGAGCACCCGCTCGACGCCAGCACTTTGCGAAACCTTCGCTCCCTCCCTGGCGCCGCTGCGCTTGTCAAAATCATCCAAAAACACTTCAATGAGCGCAGCACCCGCGAGTTACTGCAAGCAAGCGCCGTCGCCTGCTCCGAGCAGCAGTTCCCCGAGTTGCACGCGCTGGTTCAATCCGTCGCTCACTCACTCGGATTTGGACAAAAAATTACTCCCTATCTCTCATCTCACCCCTTCGTCAACGCCTACACAGAAAGCGCCCAATCGGCCTACATCGTCTTTACAAGCGAACTTTTTGACCAATTCAGCGACGCCCAGCTCCGCTTCGTCATCGGTCACGAGCTGGGACACATCCTTAGCGAACACGCCGTTTACCGCCGCATCGCCGTCCAAATGCTCCAGTCTAGCCTCAACCTCCTCCCCGGCCTCGCCCGCTACGCCTCCTACCCCTTGCGCGCCGCACTCTACAAGTGGTTGCGCTGCTCCGAACTCAGCGCCGACCGCGCCGGACTGCTCGCCTCGCGCGACTTACAAAGCTCCCTCGAAGCCTTGTTTATTTCCGCCTGCGGCAAAAATCCCGGCCTCGACGCCCGCGCCACCCTCTCGCTTTCCGCCTTCATCGCCCAAGCCCAAGCCCTCAAGCAAAATGAAGCAAATCCGCTCCAATCCTTGCTAAACTACGCCAGCTCAGCCACGTCCCACCCCATGATCGCCTGGCGAATTAACGAACTCATCGATTGGGTCGAACGCGGAACTTACCTCGACATACTCGCGGGAGACTATGTTTAAAGCTAGTTTTAACAAAACTTTTCCTTTGTGGGGGGGCAAGCCCCCCTACGCGCGGGCTTCCTCGCAAAATACGGCAACAAACGCAAAATATTGTGCGGTGTATTCGCTAAACGCTCATCCACCGCACAATATGCGTTAGTAGCGTATTGTGCTCGGCGATCCCGCGCTACCCCCCTAATCACTACGTTATGAGCAAAGATCTGTAGCCAAAATTGTTTTATCAGAGTCGAAACTCGCAACTCATTCCTTCAGTCATGAAAACCGATATTATCAATCGTCGTTTTGGACCCTATATTTTGCTAAAGCGCCTCGCAGTCGGCGGTATGGCAGAGATATTTTTAGCCCTGCGACTTGGACCAGGCCCAGTCGAAAAGCTCGTTGTGCTAAAGTGTATTTTGAATCACTGTAATGAGGATCCCGACTTTGTACGTCTCTTTTACCGTGAAGCGAAGCTTAGTTGCATTCTACAACATCCGAACGTTATCAGTGTTTGGTCTGCTTCTCCAGTTGCTAAACGCCACACCATGGCGATGGAATACCTACGCGGTGTAACGCTTGACGTGATGGTTTCGCGGGCGCAAGAGCGCTCTTTAAGTATACCTATCGAGGTCGCGGTTTGGATTGTTATCAATGCTTGCGACGGTTTGCAGTATTTACACGATTTGCGCGATAGCCACGATGCACCGCTCAACATTGTACACCGCGACATCAGCCCACAAAATATTTTTGCCTGCTACGATGGGCAGTGCAAACTTTTTGATTTTGGCGTTGCGCAGTTTGGTAGCCACGAAGAGGATCCACACAAGGGCATGCTTGTTGGGAAGTACGCGTACATGAGCCCCGAGCAATGTAATGGAGATTTCCTCGACGCAAGAAGCGATCTATTTTCACTGGCTATTGTGCTTTATGAGCTTTGCACAGGAGTGCAGCTCTTTCAAAAAGAAAACGATATTTTAACTTTAAACGCAGTGTGTAATTGCAATTTTACACCGCCAAATGTAGTTTATCCCGACTTTCCGCCGTTTCTCGAAATTGTACTGATGAAGGCTCTTTCCTTTGATGCGTCGCAGCGTTACCAAAGTGTAGAGGAGTTCAGCGAGGATTTGCGAAAGTTCCTTAAAATAAGCGGTTATAAGCAAACAAACGAGGCGTTGCGCAACTTTTTAGCGAAACTCTTTGCCTACGAAATACAATCTGAACGTGAGCTTCTCAAAGAAGCCGTATTGAGCGCGGAGAAACGCTTCGGGCGAGTGGAGCCGATGGAGGCTTTGCGTAGCTATGATAGCAATGGGGCAATGGATGGAGGTGCAAAGTCTGAAGGTCTAAGGGATAGCGACGTCTTTGATTATATCAATACCCCACAAGATGCATCGGTTGATATTTCCTTGTCACGCATTGCAAGTTTGGTATCGGGCTCCCAAACACTTCCTCCCATATCGCAGACTTTGCCGCAAGTGCGTGCGCATGCATCCGTTGAACATGGCGAAACGCAAGAGCTGGCGGTGAAAGAGTTAGCGCCAAGCTCTGCAAGCGAGCTCAAAACTCAAAAAACAATAGCCGCCCAAGAGTCCAAAGGTCGCCTCGGTAGCACAGCTACACTTTTTATAGGTATTATTCTCGGCGTTTGCCTCGGCATCGGGCTACTCGCCTTGTTTTCATCGTATTTTTAACGCGATTGAGTGGCAAAAATTTGTAGATCCTCACAAGATCATGCAAAATGTGGCGGTATAAATAAAATATACTAGCGAATCTATCATAAGCTAACTATAGTATTGCTCTTGGATAGAGCGCGCAGCAACTTTGCGCGCGATGCTGAATACGGTCTTAGCGTGGTTAAAGGTTAAAGTTATGGCGGCAAAGCAAGCGGATAGAATTAGAAATATTGGTATTATGGCGCACATCGACGCAGGTAAGACCACGGTGAGCGAGCGCATACTTTTTTATTCTGGCAGGACGCACAAGATTTCTGAAGTTCATGATGGTCAGGCGACCATGGATTTTATGGATCAAGAGCGCGAACGTGGCATTACCATAAGTAGCGCAGTTAACGAAATTTCATGGAACGATCACGATATTTACTTGATCGATACGCCTGGCCACGTCGATTTTACCCTCGAAGTGGAGCGCAGTCTTAGGGTGCTTGATGGCGTTATTGCCGTTTTAGACGCGGTCAGTGGGGTGGAGCCGCAAACCGAAACGGTGTGGTACCAGGCTGATCGCCACAAAGTAGCGCGTATTGGCTTTATTAATAAGATGGATCGACCCGGTGCGGATCTCGATCGCTGTGTGGCCGAGATCGAGAAAATCTTAGGCGCGCACCCTATCGTTTTGCAGATGCCAATATTGAGTGATCAAGGTCTTGAAGGTGTTATCGATCTCATTGAACAACGAGCGATTTATTTCGATCCAAGCGATCAAGGTTCGTCGCTTCGCTACGGTGAAATACCCGAAGCCCTGCGCGCGGAAGCGCAATTACGTCGCGATCGCATGATAGAGAACTTAGCCAACGCAGACGACGCGGTGGCAAACTTGTTTTTGGAAGAGTTGCCTATAACGACGGACGAAATTCATGCGGCGCTTCGTCGCGCGGTGATTTCGCTCAAGGGCGTACCTATTTTGTGCGGCTCCGGGCTTCGCAATGTGGGAATTCAGCCGCTTATGGATGCCATCGTCGATTACCTTCCAGCGCCCACACAACTACCGCCTGTTGTCGGCGAGGATCTGCGCGGCAAGCCTGTAACGCGGGAGCGGAGCAGTAAGGACCCATTCTCTGCTCTAGTCTTTAAAACGCAGCAACTCGAAGGCAAAAAACTGATGTTTTTGCGCATCTATTCGGGTAGCCTCAATGAAGGGGATACCGTTGCGAATACTACGCAGAATAACAGCTTTAAGATCAAACACATCTATAAACTCTATGCGAACCGCATTGATACCGTAAAATCTGCGCCAGCTGGTACGCTCGTTGCGATACTCAAGGCGCGTCCCGCTATCACAGGTGATACGCTCTGCGACCCCTCGCACCCATTAGTGCTGGAGCGTATTAGCGCGTATTTGCCCGTAATTGCCATTTCCATTGAACCCGAATCCAGTAAAGACAAGGACAAACTCAGCGACGCGCTTGCAGCTCTAACGGAAGAAGACCCAACATTAGTATTCGAAGAAGACACGCAAACGGGCGAACTTCTGCTGCGAGGTATGGGCGAACTACACTTGGAAGTTGCGTGTGAACGTTTAAAACGTGAATTTAATATTCTTGTGCGCAAAGGCAAGCCCAGTGTTGTATGCAAAGAGAGCGTTCGCGGTGAGGGCGAGGGCAGAGCAGAGTTTGAGCGAGAAAGTGATACGGACCTTATCTACGGCGAGGTGAGAGTTAGTGTTAAAGCGCTAAAGCGCGGCAGTGCGTCGATTTGCGAAATAGCGCTTCCAGAGGGACACCCCTATGTAAAGCAGGATGTCTTGGACGCCGTACTGGATGGCGCGCGAGGTGCTATGGCGTATGGCCCCAACGGTTTTGAGATGGTCGACGTCGATGTTCGCATTTCGTATATCGGGTCTGATTCCAAAGCGTGCTACCACTGTTTGGGCAGTAAGATCGCCGCAGCCGAAGCGGTTCGTGCTGCTTTCCGAAATGCTGGAAGCGTCATCCTGGAGCCGCTCATGTATGTCGATATTATAGCGGCCGAAGATCATATTGGAGACCTTATCTCGGATCTTAGCCAACGAGGTGGTATCGTTAGTGATCTCAAGACAGCGGATCTGCGCAGCGTTATCCATGCCGTTGTGCCCTTGCGCCACATGTTTGGCTATACCATGAAATTGCGATCTCTTACGCATGGACGCGGTTCGTTTTCCATGCGTTTTAAGAGCTTTGACTCCCTAGATAATCTCGATTCGGGGCAAAGAGGCTAAAATCGATTGCTTTAGGGAAGCTCTGGTTTATTTTTGGGCTCTGCCCCGCTAGGGAAGAAAAAAAGCTCGGCGAGTATTAACTTGCCGAGCTTTTTTATTAGCCAAAGTAGCTCAGTTAGCAGAACAGCTCTAGTTCACAGCAGCTGATGGGTTTTCGCAACTTTTCGATAGCTTTGGCTTCAATTTGGCGAATGCGCTCGCGGGTAAGGCTAAAGCATTTGCCGACTTCCTCTAGTGTGTAATCCTCTTCGCAACCGATGCCAAAGCGCATGCGTAGGATTTTTTCTTCGCGCTCCGATAAAGAGGCCAAGGCGATGTCGGTTTGCTGGCACAAGCCTTTTTCGTAGAGGTGATCGAGTTGGCTAGGTGTATTGCTATCTTCAATAATATCGCACAACGGCGATTCGTCGTTTTCGCCCATGGGCGCGTCTAAGGAAACGGGTAGTTTTGCCATGCGAAGCATTCGGGAGACGACGTCGGGTTTTAGCTCTGTTAAATCGGAAATTTCTTCGATACTGGGATTGCGCCCTAGTTCTTGTTCGAGCACTCGAGAGGATCGCAGTATTTTGTTGATAATATCAAGCAAGTGAATGGGGATACGCACAGTCCTTGACTGATCGACGTATGCGCGAGTTACCGCTTGTTTAATCCACCAAGTGGCATAGGTCGAGAACTTGTGGCCGCGTTTGTAATCGTACTTCTCGACGGCTCGCATCAAACCGATGTTGCCCTCTTGGATAAGATCCATGATGTTAATACTGCGTCTTGCATAGCGTTTGGCGAGTACAACAACGAGGCGCAAGTTGGCTTGTACCATGTGGGATTTGGCTTTCTCAAATTCGCATTCCGCCTGACAAAGCCCCTCCAATGCTTCGACAAAAGCGTTAAAATCACCGCCAGCGCTGTCAATAATAGCGAGTTTTTCGTTCTCAAGCTCTCCTAGTATACGAGCATAATTTTCATACTGACTTTTGCATTTGATGAGTCTGGTTTTTTTGTTTTGCGAGTAATCCTGAACGGCATCTTGCAATTCTTCGATGCTGCAAGACAAGAGATCGCAGAGTTCCTCGACTTCGCGTCGTTTTTGCATATAGGGGAGGCCAAGTTCGCGCAGGGTTTTGGAGATGCTAAGGATGAAGTCAAAACCGAGGTCGAGCTCACTGCATGTGCTAGCAATGCGCTCTCGCAGGTAGTTGCGCTGTTCCAGCTCTTGGGAATCCGTAGAGAACTCGATCATCCTGCTTAGGGTGTCGAAGGCTATGCTTAAATGAGCCGCTTGCTCCTCGCGCTCCGACTCCTCCATTTGCTTGTGACCGAGAAGATCCTTAAGGCGCAGATCACCGCGGCAAAAAGCTTCAACTTCATTTAAAATGATGTCGACGCCAGCGGGCAAGCTAAAGACTATCTTTGCAATTCGCTCTCTGGCCTCGTCCATGCGCATCCCTAGCGCAACCTCTTCTTCGCGACTTAGTAGCGGCACATTACCGATGGTTCGCAAATAAAAACTCACGAGATCGAAACTGCCCTCTTTGCTATGTTTTTTGCTAACAAACGTGCTCTGGCTAGTTTCGCTTTCTTCGACTATCCGTGGCTTGGCTTCGTACAAATTGTCCTCACACGGTATGATGGCGAGAGATCTTGTCATCTTCCCTCCTCAAATACGCTATTTTCTTGTAAACATCTAGCTTCCCCGTTCCCGCCCTAATGTATATGAAAAACTCATGCCTAAAATGAAAATTTAAAATAAAGCCATTAGCCCTTGCAATACCGAAGTCCTTCTGCTTTATTACTATCAAGAAGAGCTAAGAGAGCGCTCAAAAGCATGACAAAAATGTCATAGATTTTGAGCTGCGTGTTACAGTTTTCGCAAAGCAGCTCAGTATATAGCTTTGCGCGATTTTCAAGCTATGTCATAAATGTCGTTGCTGCGTTTTGCGCCTTGTAAGGGCTGGCTATGCTCGGCGTAGCTCGTTTTTTTCCAAAAATATTCATTGTCTATGTTTTTTGCTTTGGTGGGGGAAGTTTCCCCCTACGTGTCAACCCCGCGCTGTGCGCGGGTTTGCCACTACCCCCTCCGCGGGGACACCCCGCGACGCCCCGTCTAGTTTTTGGCAAAACAGGACTTTGCCAGAGTTTCGGGGGGGTAGCGCGGGATCGCTGAGCAAAAGGCGCTACGAACGCAAGCTCTGCGGTGGTTGAGCGTTTAGCGAAAACAGCGCAGAGATTTTTGCGTTCGTTGTCGAATTTTGCGAGGAAGCCCGCGCGTAGGGGGCACTAGCCCCCACAAAAGGGGCTATAGAATTAAAATATTTACCTAAGCAAAAGATTGGTGCGCTGTTAAACTGTGGCGAGATTGTGCTATCCTGATTTCTGCGGTTTTGCCGCGGTTTTTTCATGAGGGAGTGAGAGCATGGCTAAGGATTTAGAGCAGCATTATTTGGAGGAAGAGGAGTTAAGGGGGGATGAGGAGATGCATCGCAAGCAGCGTAGGACTAAGTTGCTCGCGCTTGTGGTGGCGGTGGTGTCGGTTTTGCTTGTAGTCGGGGGGTTGGTTTTTATGGGGAAGCGCGAAATTGCGGAGAAGGTGATTTCTGAGTTGCCGCCTGCGATTGAGGCGGAGATGGGGCCGCCAGATTGGGTGGAGATGGAGCTGCGGGAGGTGGAGATAAAGAGCGAGCCGGTGGGTGCGGCAGTGGTGGTAAACGGTGTGCTCCAGCAAGGGGAAACGCCGTTGGTTGCGAAGTTTGCCAAGTATGGGCCAAATTCGCTGATGTTATTTTTGGCAGGCCATGAGCCTGTGTATAATTTTATCGTGGCCGACGCACCGCTAGGGCAGGGTTTGAATTATCAGTTACAAAAAACGGAGGAGTGGGAGGCGAGTGCGCCGGATGGGGAGGCGCTGGATGCGGAAGCAGAGCAGCCTGTGGATCCGCGCTACGGCAAGGTTTTAGTCAAGGCGGAAAATCCCGATGATGAGGGGGCGGAGCTTTGGTTTGATGGCGTATTGAGCGGCAAGTTACCGGTGGAGCTTGAGCAAGTGCGACGCGGTTTTTATCACCATGTTTTGGTAAAAAAGGAGGGCAAGGCGCCGTATGTGGCGATTTTCCGCATGGTCCATGATGTCGACATGATTGCTCTTAGTTTAAAGGATGGTGTGTATTTGGATAGGTCGACGGATGTTTGGGTTGAGCCCCGTCCGAAGGACGCCAAAGTGCACATCGATGATAAACAAATGTCGGGTTCGCTCTCGGAGCTTGTGTCCAAGGGAAGGGCGGTTTTGATTCAGTCGCACTTGGAAGGCTACGATTCGTGGTCTACAACAGTGCACACAACTGAAGCGGGGCAATATTTTGTACGACCCTCGCTGACTCGCCCGGTTTTGGGCAAAAGCCTCGTGCATTGGAAGGTGCCTGAGGATAAGTATTGGTATCCGTGTTTGAAGAAGCCGCGCCAGTCTGTGTGTTGGGACGGGGATAAATTGAGGGAGCCACGCGAGATTGAGTCGGGGGTGTATGAATTGGTAGCTTGGGAGCAAATGGGTAGAAACGTGCGCGATAAACGCTATGCAAAAAATAAACCCACCGTTACCATAGAGGCGAACAAGGCTTACAGCTTTGACTTTGATTTGGAGGGGGAGGAGCTGATTTTGGGAAATACCGAAGGCGTTGCCTATGACAGCGAAAAGCCCGAGAAAGCACTTAAAATGTTGAAAATCAAATAAAGAGAGAGAAAACGCGTATAACTAGGGGGAATGAATCCTTACGTAGGTGCAGAATGTCTACAGAGAAGAAAGAAAAAAATGCGCTGCGAAAAATGAAACTTCGTTGGTTTGGTCCATTTTTTAATGGTACCATCCCGCGGAAGTTTGGGAGCGGCTTATATCTAGTGTATGCGGGGAATTACCCTTTGTTTGTAAGTTCAAGTATTGATATTAAGGCGGCGTTGATGACACACCTTTTCTTGACGACAAAATCTGTGGTTCCCATGGACATGCGGGGCAGAGAGATTTTGCACCACGCAAAGCAGCACCGACAACCCATCGTAATCAAAACGGCTGTTTGCTATTTAGAAGATGAGCTTGTCGATCCTAAGGAGAACATTGAATTATATAGAGAAGCGGCCAACGGTGTCGCGTACTGTCATGGTTTGCCTTGTAACCGCATCGCGAGTGTTCGCTATGATTATGAGAGCACGGAATT
Organism: Bradymonadales bacterium; assembly: GCA_041656175.1. GTDB lineage: Bacteria > Myxococcota_A > Bradymonadia > UBA4248 > UBA4248 > JBBAEA01. The sequence continues at coordinate 12,626 of JBBAEA010000055.1, forward strand.
CACTTGTATAGGCAAGTTTTTTCCTCTCAAAGAGCGTTTTCTTGCTATAAAATCGCTTACTACCGAGTAAGCCCAAGCCAGAGTTCGAGAGATGAATTACCAAAATTACCGTCTTTACTTTAGTTTTCGGTGTATATTTCTGGCGTTGTCGAGCTGCTTATTATGCGTCGCCTGCGCTCCATCCCTGAGCATGCGAGAGCCTGCTGGCGGGGAGTGGAAACTTCGCAATGATGCAGGTTTTAGTTACAGCGGGAAAAATAAACTCAGCGAGAAAAATTACAAAATTATGGCCACAACAGGCTGGGTAGAGGGGAAGGCTGTTGTGGCGGGATGTCACAATGAGGATTCTAAAAATAACTCTCACTGCGAGGTGGATGCGCTTGAATACGCTCTTTACGACAAAGAGCGAGGTCAAGAAATTGCTTTTGGCGTATATGCGTTTCCTTCGCTAGAACTTCATCCTATGGCGAACGAGGGCTTTGATACCACATACTACGAGTTGCGCCCTTCGGATGGTAGCGCTTCTTTTCCGCTGTGGGTAAAGACGCGTGGGGAGAAGCTTAAGTCAGCACAAGAGCGGCTCTTTAAAGAAAACAGGCTTATTGTTTGGTCTGACGCTGAGCAGGCATATGGCTACATAGATTCTAACGCGCAAACGGTGATTAAACCCCAGTTTCTTGCGGCAAACGATTTTGAGCCCGATGGCCGTGCGAACGTAGCTTTAGCCTCTGGCTTTGGTAGCATTGATTTGGAAGGAAATTACGCGCCAGATAAACCTGTTTGTATATATGTATATGAAAACGATGATCTTTTCACTAAAGTAGCGTATGAGGGGAAGAATGAGAACATCGCTTGGGACATTCGTTTTAATTTACTAGCCTATAAATCGGATGCAATTGTCAGTGGAAAACAGAAAAATACGGAGAATAACTTTTGTAAAAAAGCAAAATGGCACACTGTTGTAGACAAGCAAAATGTAGATCGCAGTGTGTATTATGATGATATCCAACAATCGACGATTCCAAGGCATTATTTTGTATCGCGCAATGCAAACTGGGGTATTATGAATAGCGATGCTCAGATTGTTTTTCCGCTAAAAGAAAAAAAATTCCATACGATGTACCTCGAAAGAAACGCGGGAGATCGACGTATTTTGGCCGTTGTGCGAGATGGCTTGTCATATCTATACCATGTAACGGGTGTGCCTATATATCTGGAAGGAGTCGATGTTTGGCAGCCCACCGAAAATGGAATTATCATCAAAATCGCTGATAAATACGGCATCGTTAATTACAACGGGGAAGTTGTGGTGGAGCCCATATATCATAGCTATTTCGGTTATTACTTAGACAGTAAGAAGAAATTCCTTAAAGACGAAAGGAACTACGCCTTTAAACTTGGCAATAAGTGGGGGGTATTGAGTATATACGGGGAGAAGCTTCTTGACTTTAAATACGACAAAATCGACGAGATTTATTCTGATATTGCTAGCGTTGTGCTTAGAGGAAAGTTGGGTGTGGTAAACTTTCGGGGCGAAGAGGTCGTTCCCTTTATTTATGACAAAATAGGTGCTTTTGATGCAGGGCGAGCATTGGCGTATCTCGGAGAGGAGAGCCAATACGTGTACTCTAGCGAAGAAGCGAAACGTGCGTGGGACAAAATACGCGAAGACAAAAAGCGCCAAGCTGCTATCAAAGCAGAGCGTGAACGACAGGCAGCCATAGAAAAGGAGCGCCAAAGCAGAATTCGTGCCCAAGAAGCAGAGTTAGCAAGAAGGGAGAATCTACAAAATGAGATCAATGCACTGAGTGATGAGATAAGTGAACTCGATACGAAGATTGTAAGACTTAATGAAGATATTGTTAATTATGGCTCTGATTATCTCATTAAGGATAGGGATGAATGTGTGCGCAAAAGAAGAGAACTTGTTAGGCGCATGAATGAAAAGGAGCGATTGCGACGCGATATTGCGAGGGGATTTTGAATTTAAGAGTTTAAATGCGGGAGCGTCGTGGGGAGGTGTGTGGTATCAGAAATGAAAAAAATAGTAAGAAGAAATTTGTATTTACTCCTTGGACAATGTGTATTCTGCTTAAGTCTGTGTATGGCGCCAAGTTTTGGCAACGCAACGCTCGTGGAATCGCTAAGTCTTGAAGAGCTCAGCGTTGCAGCCGACATGATTGCTATTGGGCGTGTTGTCGATATGCGTGCGGAATGGAGCGAAGAATATTTGCGAATAGAGACGCTTTGTGTTTTAGAGCTTGAGCAATGTATTAAGGGGGATTGCAAAGAGAAAATAGAGTTTAAAAAGCGGGGCGGTAGCGTTGGTAGTCTCCATCAAGTAGTTATAGGCGAGCCACAGTTTGACTTGGGCGATGAACTCGTTGTTTTTCTCGAAAAACTCGAAAGAGGCTACTTCTTTTTGGGGCTAACTCAAGGTAAGTACCGTATAGAGTGGCAGAATGCTAAGCGAATGGCCGTCGGAGATGCGGGTGATCTCCAGCTCTACGATAGGCGAACAAAACGTAGCTTTGAACACGAAGCAAGTGTTTTGCCTTTGGAAGATTTCGTCGATTTAATTCAAGCATATATTCAAAGATAGGGGCGATTCACTGTATAGAGAAAAACTGATGAAAAAGATTAGTATTTACACCGTTTTGGCCGCGGCACTGCTTTTGCCAGCGACAGCTTTTTCGTGGGAATCGACCATGTCCTGCGGTTCTGGGATTGCAGAGTGCAAAGCTGGTGTGGAGCCGAAGTCTACCGCCTGGACCTTGAACTGCGTGGGTTTTCACCTCAATGAGAGGGGGACTAAGCAGATCCCCTACGATAGCGTAAAGCAGGTGTATAAACGATCGCTTGCGACATGGTCTGCGCCAGATTGTAGCTACTTGCGTCTCATAGATCTCGGTGAAACGAACGAGGATCGTGTTGGCTTTAACCCTTACACGAATAAGAATGCCAATATCATTGTTTTTCGCGACACCGCATGGAAGGACAGCAAAACGATCATGGCCTTGACCACCGTGACACAAGATAGTGTAACGGGCAAAATCTATGACGCCGATATCGAAATGAACTGCTTAGACTACAAGTTTTCGGCGGATGCCACAGGGTCTAGCGAATATATCGACTTAGAAAACACGCTAACACACGAACTCGGTCATGCTATCGGTTTTGCACACTCAAAGGTTACAGATGCCACGATGTTTGGCTACTCTAGGGCTGGAGACGTAGAGAAGCGAAGCTTGCACGCCGATGACATTGAAGCCATCTGCACGATTTATCCCGCAAGCGACACCGACGAGGTGAGGAAGTGCAAGTTAAAGAGCGGCTATTTTCACAAACCGAATTTTGGCATGGATGAGCGCCCTCCTAGTGATTGCGGCTGCAGTATTTATTCCGAAACGGCGCCTATTAATAAAAGCACAGCTACATTTGTTCTACTTTTATTGTCATTTCTTGTTTTTTATAGCAGAAAACGTGTTAAGGCGCTCTAAAATTACTCTCTCAGATCGTTATATGAATCAAAAACGCTCAGATTGGAGCTAAAAAACTTGCCCAAAACTGTTGTGCTGCCAAAATAGTAGCAAGGCTTGCCGTGTCTATGGCGAGCGAATTCATCTTGCTACATTAAGGAGATAGGCCATGCGCAGGATGCGCCGCAGCACAAAGCAGCGAATTACCCTTTCTTTGTCTTTAGTTCTCTCCACAGCGATTGTGGCCGCCCTACTTTTTTCGGGCGCGCTAGAGGGTTCATCGCCCTACTTACAGAAGTCTGTAGCCTATGCGCAAGACTCGGTTGAAGTCGTGCGCGAAGAAGTTCAGCTCAAGAGCCCGCTAGACGGTCTTTTGCTCGATACGGCGAAGTTTGTTTGGGAGGGTGATTTTGCGTATCAAGAGCTTGAGGATGGGCGCCGCGTTCGCCTTACGCTGATAAAGAGCTTGCAAGAAACGCTGCAAAATCAAATGGACGAGCGTAGCGTTCCCTATGGTTCGGTAGCTGCAATTGAACCTGCCACAGGGCGAGTTCTTGCCCTTGTCAGCTCGAATTCAGCCTCTCCCAAAGAGAAGGACTACGTTTTGCGCGCCAAAGCGCCCTCGGCCTCCGTTTTTAAGCTCATTACCGCCGCGGCCTTGCTCGAGTATAGCGCTATAGACGTGAACGCGCGCGTTTGTTACAGCGGCGGCTCCAGCATGTTAACGGAGGCCGATGTACGCGGAAACCCTGCTACCGACAAGAATTGTGCCACTCTAGAGGAGGCTATTGGGCACTCGATCAACGCCGTGATGGCGCGCTTAGCCTATCAATCACTCGATAAGGCAAAACTCGATGCAATTGCATTAAAATTCGGTTTTAATCGTGAAATCCCCTTTGAAATACCTGTTGACATTAGCGATGCCGAATTTGTCGATGACAACATCGAACGTGCGAAAACTGCGGCGGGTTTTTGGCATGTTAACCTCAGTGCCTTGCATGGTGCGCTTATCGCAGCGGCAATTGCCAACCGCGGCGTCATGATGCGCCCAAGCCTAGTCGATTCCATAAGCGCTCCCGATGGTAAGTTGATCTACCGTTTTCAGCCCCAGCCATGGTTGGTGAGCATGAGCAGTGCAAAAGCCGATACACTCTCCAAAATGGGCGAAAACACAACAACGCAAGGTTCGGCGCGGCGCTTGTTTGCAGCACGCAGTGATTGGCCCTCGGAGCTTCGCGTTGGTGGAAAAACGGGTACGCTCTCCAACAAGCGCCCCTTTTATCTTTTTAATTGGTTCGTAGGCTGGGCTCCCCTCGAAAATCCAAAAATCGCTGTTGGCGCACTGGTGGTAAACACCGAACGATGGTGGATTAAGGGCACGCACGTGGCTAGCCGAGCCATTTTGCATTATTATAAAAATAATATTTTGCAGTAACTAGGGAAACTCTGATTCATTGGGGGCTAGAGCGCCACACCAAAAGAAGCGGGGTGTGGGGCACTCAGCATTACGGAAAACTTTTGGCATCAATTCAGGGTATTTTGCTTATTTGTGCCATATATATTTTTTGAAAGTTGTTGCAGCTTGTGACTGGGGGATGGTTTTTAGTTTATATTGATCTCAGGAGGAGGTTATGGAATCAACGATACAATGCCGTCAAGCAGCTGAAGCTCTAAATTAATATAAATCGGGAAACAAGCGACGTGATCAATCAGTTATTTTTGCGCTTTTTTGCATGTTGGCTAGCAAAGGGAGCAAGATAACGCATTTTTCAAAATCTCGTGCGGTGCGAGACAGGGTCTACTACGTTATGAATAGTGAGAATGTGAGAGCAGAGGAGATAAGCAAAGCCTACGCACGGAAGATCGTTTCAGGCTAGAGCAATATGAGACATTTTATATTGCTGTTGATGGGACGAGTATGAACATAACGGACAAGACGGATACGAAAGGGCTTGGTCAGATTGGTTCACGAGGTAGTACACGGGGTTTGTTGATCCAGTCTGCTTTTGTCATATCGTCAAAAGGCTTTCCCATCGGTTCGCTTAATCATGTATACTGGACTCGTGAAATAGCATCTTAAAACGCTGATACCCAAGAAGATGCTAAGAAGCGCAATAAAAGGCGCCTCCCAGTTGAGCAAAGCGAGGTAAAGTATTGGCTTTCCTCAATAAAGCAAGCCTACCAAGTATTGGAAGACAATGGACTGGCGCAGCGCGCTGTTTTTCTACTTGATGCTGGCTATGATTGTAGCAGTATTATCAGCTTCCTCAGTGAAGCTAAGTGTAGTTTCATCATTCGTGGAACCCATAACAGAGCCTTGCGGGATAGAAAAGCAGCGGGCTTTTCGTGTGTCAAGGACAAGTTAGAAGCCTCAAGTCTTAGCGATATAGATATACGCGTGCGCAGATCGTCTCAATCGCATGAGATGAGGGTGGCGAGAGTCGAAGTACAGGCAGCCAATGTTGAACTTTGCCTAAATAGCAGTGATGAAGAAGATTTAGGCAAGCCAAAGGCTAAAAAAAGAGGCTCTCAGTTCGTTTGACCCTCTAGCCTCAACGTTTTACGCGTCAAAGAGCAAGAGCCCATTGACAAAGAATTCAAAGGGGTTGAATGGCTTCTGTGGACAGATCTACCCGTTAACACGCTCAATAATTGTCAAATAATTCTACAAAGCTACGGCTATCGTTGGGTCATTGAGCTCTTTCATAGACAAGTGTTTTCTTTGAGAGGGTACGGTGGCGCGTACTCGCTGTTGATGAGGGTGTTGAGTATGCGAAAAAGTTTTTTGTTACTTATTTGTGTTGTGTGGTGTGGGTGGATTGTTTTTTCCTGTGATGATGGTAAGTCTAAGACAACTCCAGCTGATGATATTTTGGGTGTTTGTGCGACACAGGGAGAGGAAATCTGCGATACAGGTTATACATACATATGTGTGGGGTATAAAGATGAGGGCTTAAAGTGGCAAAAAAGCCTGATCTGCCACAATAATGCCTCGTGTGCTTCTAGAGATGAGTGTGGTGAATGCGCCAATGGTACAGTGGTATGTGAGAGGGGGGCAGTGCGCAAATGCATCGAAGGGGAGTACAAGGTGCAAATGCGTTGCGACGGAGAGTGTAAACCCGACAAGGCAGAGTGTGAGAGAGTTTGTAGCGATGGTCAGCTTAAATGCATAGATGGCGCAAGCGGCGGCGAACTTAACGAGTGCAGAGATGGCGAATGGAAGTTTAAGAGCAACTGTAGTGAAGGTGTATCATGTGTTGCAGATGGAAGCGACGGTGGTATTTGTAAAAACAATAACGATTTTTGTACAGACGCCAAGATCTATGCGTGCGCTGACGGTGTAGCCTCTGGAGCTCCTATCGAGGTATGTAAAGGCGTTTGCAATAGCGACAAGAAAACCTGTGGTGAATGCATAGATGGGCAGAGTTATTGCAGCAACAATAATAGCGGCATCGGTGAAATATCGACGTGCCACAGTGGCACACTGTCTCCCCTCGTCGCATGTGCGCAAGCAGTGTCGTGTAACGCAGGGGGCAAGGGCTGCGGCGAGTGTAAGGATGGAAGCGTTCGCTGTAAGGATAGCAAGACGACGCAATGTTTGTCGGGTGCCTGGGCTGCAGAGCAACCCTGTGCTGATGGACAAGCGTGCAAAACCGCCTCTGAGTGCAACACCCTCTCTGCGGATAGCCCAAAAATTCAGAGTCTGACTGCTGAGTTGAATTCTTCTGTCGTGCATATTACAGCATTGGTAACGGATCCCAATGATGACGTGAGCGTTGTACGAGCGCTAGGGCCAACGGGCAGCACTACCATATACTGTAACATGAGAAGAGCGCAGGGCATACAATACGAGTGTAACGTGGAAGTGTCAAACTTGGTAGATGCACAAAATGTGAAATTAAGCTACGAAAGTAGCTTTGAGGCGACCATCGTGGTAGAGGCGATGGATAGGGCTGGGAACAAGGCTAGTGCGGAGGTTAAGCTGACGCTGACAGCAAGGGAGGGCTATCGAGTGTGCGGTGGTGAAGAGACAGTGCACGGAGATAGGGAGAACTGCGGTGGCTGTGGCATTTCATGTCCTGAGGAATCAGTGAACAAGATGGTAACGCAAGCGTGCGTTATAGAGAACGGTAAGGATCGATGTGGGAAATTTGTAGTTTGGTGTTCAAGTAACTCATCTGTCAAAACGTGTAAGCAAATTTGCGCATCTTCTTCACAAAATTTGGTGTGCGCAAGTGTACCCAGAGCAGTATTTGTCGCTGGGTATAGTAGTTATGATGCGTGTAGGCGTCATGACGCACCGGGTGCCATTTCAGGGATTCAGGGCTGCAACGTTGAAGTTTCTTATAGCGTCATTGGCTGCTCGCGCTTGCGTAGGTAAAGCGCGTGCAAGTTCGGAGACGAAAGCGTTACACGCGGCAATCCCTACTTTAGGCTCGGTGTTTCTTGGGGGGGAAGTTTCCCCCTACGCCGCAACCCCTCGCTTTGCGCGGGTTTGCGTCTACCCCCTTGTAAGTAATCTATTGCTATGTTTAGCTAGCATAGCACGAAGTGCGGTGAGCGTTTCTACCCCCTTGGGCTTAAAAGCCTGTCATGGAGATCAC
>JBBAEA010000056.1:0-20210 GCA_041656175.1 Bradymonadales bacterium
GAAGAAAAGAAAGAAGAAGAGAAGACGAAAAAGAAATCCACAAAATAATAAAAGGCTGCTCGTAAAAGAAAGTAAGGCATAAGCAGGAAGGGGTTCCAAGGGGTGCAAACCCCTTGGCGGGGCGTGGGGCGGAGCCCCACAGAAGAAGAAAAGAAAGAAGAAGAGAAGAAGAAGAGGTGAGTGCAATGAAACACTTGAAAACTATTCTAGCCACTATAGTTGGTATAGCGGCCTCGTTGGGAGCTTGTGCAAAGCAGAGTCCAGAGCCCAGCAGCGCTATATCTGAGCCTTGTTCGTGTCAGGCGGAGGAAAAAAAGGCGGAGCCAGCTAAAGGGCAAGAGCATCGTTATTCCGAATTGGATGAAGAGCATATGCGTGTGCTCTACGGCCCCCCGCCTCAATATTTTGACCAAGACATAGAGCCACCGCCTCCACCTCCCCCCGAAGACATCATCATGCCTCTTTACGGCGTTCCTCCTTCGGAGCCAATATACGAAGACGGCAAGCCTATAGAATCCAGAGAGCTAGAGCAAAAGCCTGTGTACAAAGAGCCAGAGCAGCAGCCTGTTTACAACGAGCCGCTGCCAGAGCATCGCGACGACATGATGTATGCGCTCTATGGGGTTCCATCAAGCTACGAAGAGAGATAGCGGGTATCGTAAAAAAGCTTTGTGCGAATTGAAATAATGCATTGGATTTCCCCAAAAATAATGCATTGGATTTCCCAAAAGCTGGCGAGCTACTTCGCTTTCTTCTGAGAGGGATGATTCACTAGTTTTCTTGCGTCAGGAGCGTGAGCTTGGCTTTGAGATGAAGGAGCCGTGCATTTTCTTGTGCAAAAACAGTAGCTTTTCCTTTTGTGCAAAGTTGAATTTCTTGCAAATAAGAGGCACCAGCTAGGCAATGGCCACAAAAACATCGAATATTATTCGTTAAAACTCGAGTATAAGGCGAATTAAACATAAATTTTACCCCTTTTTATAGAGCAAGTGAAAAACATAATAGTTATTCGGCTTTTTTCGTATTTTTATACGTTGCACATCAATAAAATTTAGGCTAGTCCAATGTGGGGAAGTGTAGGTCTATACCATGACCTACACTCTATACACTAAAATTTGATGCTACGAATTTTAAAGCGATGTACTCACTAAGCACTGCCAACGATATGGCAACTGCAAAACAAATACAGAAGGGAAGCCAAAGTACGAGCTTCCACAAACAATAACCCACCACGGAATTTTGGCTTGAGAAGCAAAATTCTACAAAGATTTAACAACTGGAGAAAATTGTGAACCCTGATGCAAACGTTACACCCGAAGAGATTAAACATCCTCTTGGCCTGAAATATTTATTCCTAACCGAAGCGATGGAGCGCTTTTCCTACTACGGAATGCGCGCAATCCTAGTACTCTACCTAACCAAACAACTCGAATTCCCCCGCGAACAGGCTCTATCGGTTTACGCCGTCTACACCTCCCTCGTTTATTTAACCCCACTGCTTGGCGGCTTCTTAGCTGACAAATACCTAGGTTCACGAAAAGCCATCTTTATCGGTGGCTTTGTCATGATGCTCGGCGAGTTCTCCCTCATGTTCTCAGGCATGAGCCACAGCCCCTTCTTACTCAATCTCGGGCTAGGACTGCTCATCATCGGAAACGGCTTCTTTAAACCCAACATATCCACCATCGTCGGCAGCCTCTACGAAGACGGCGATCCTCGCCGCGACAGCGCCTTTACCATCTTCTACATGGGCATCAACGTCGGTGCCTTCTTCTCGCCGTTGGTCTGTGGAACCCTTGGCGAAGGTATCGGTTTTGAGTACGGCTTTGCCGCCGCCGCTGTTGGCATGCTCATCGGCGTCGTCATCTTTATGCTCGGTCAAAAAAGTTTCGGCACAGCAGGCTTCCCACCAAGTCGCAAAAACCTCGACTCCGACTCCAAACTACTCCCCATCGACTGGGTACACATCAGCGGCGCAAGCATAGGACTAGTCGCCTTAGTGCTCGGCGTCGTCTTTTTCCTCGACCCCATCATGAGCGCCTGGAGCGCCATCCACCCAACCGTCAAACTCGTTTTAGGCATCGCCCTACTCCTAGCCGCTTCAGGCAGCCTCTTTGGCATCGCCGCAAAGGGCGGTGGCGCAGCTGACGTCAAGAGCGTCGCAGCCATACTCATACTCTCGATTTTCGTCGTATTTTTCTGGGTTGGCTTCGAACAAGCTGGCGGCACCATGACATTATTTGCCGAAGCAGAAACCGATCGCTACATCAACCTCGGTTTTTGGAGCGGCGAAATCCCCGCCTCATACTTCCAGTCCGTTAACCCCATCTTTATCGTCACCCTAGCACCCATATTCTCAATGCTATGGTTCAAAGTCGATAGCTCAAAATACAAAATCTCCGTCGCCATCAAAATGGCAATCGGCCTACTCCTACTCGGCGCAGGCTTCGTACTCCTATTCGCAGGCCGCGGCCAAGTCGACCTCGAAGCCGGCATCAAAGCAAGCCCCTTTTTCCTAGTCGGCGTCTACTTCCTACACACCACCGGCGAACTCTGCCTCAGCCCCATCGGCCTCTCCCTAGTCACCAAGCTCTCTCCCCCACGCATGGTCTCCCTCATGATGGGCATCTGGTTCCTATCATCGGCCGCCGCAAACTTCTTTGCAGGCAAACTCGAGGCATACCTCAAAGATTACGACATCGACCTCTACTTCTTCCTACTCTGCACATCATTCGGCGCTGGCGTCACTCTTTTACTTATTTCGCCACTACTTAAGCGTTGGATGAAAGGAAATTAGTCTTTATTGATAGAACTTTGTATTTTCAATAAAAGTCGATTTCTTCTTTTTTGCTTGAGGGGGCTTCATGCCCCCTACGCGCAAGCTTCCCTCAAAAGTCGCCAAATGCCGTCTTATTTTATGCGGCGTTTGAGCTAAACGCTCAACCACCGCATAAAATACGGCATTAAGCGACTTTTTTGGGTGATCTTGCGCTACCCCCCAAAACCTATAGTCGATGCATAAAGTCGATTTCTTCTAGCATGGGATGCTTCGCGCTTTTAACGCGAGCGAAATGTCGTATTGGCAACAAAGACTAAAAACTACCAAGACCTCTATTTGTACAAGCGCGAGTACCGCCCCCTACTGTCGCTTTTACAGCCTGAGCGCTTGCGCACACCACCACGATGCTCCAAAATCAGATCGCTAAAATCGAAGAACTAGCCAACATCGCTCAAGAACTTGGGCTCTTTGCTATCGCTAAAGATCTGCGCGAACGACAAATCCCTGCACTCAATACAAAACGAGTGCATGTCGCCGTTTTGGGCGAGTTTAACCACGGCAAGTCTTCGTTAATCAACGCTTTTGTGGGGAGAGATTGCCTAAGAGTAGGCATCATGCCTACGACCAAATACCTAACGTCAATCTACTTCGACGCCGATACTCCTTATGTCAAAATCATCGACGAAAACGGAAAAAAGCATATTTTCGACGATCTTACACGCCATTTTGACGCAGAAAATGCAGGGATTAAACTTGCTGAACATCGTTTGCACCTAAACGCAGCACCGGCCTACAAACAACTGGTGCTCACCGATAGTCCGGGGTTTAACGATTTTAACGCCCTCGATCCCGCGCAGTGTAGCCAGCTCCTTAATCGCTCCGACATTTTGCTCTTTGTGCTCGACGCAACACAAGCGCTCAAACAAAGCGAGCTGCAGTTTATTCGTAGTATAGAGCCAACCATTGCCCAAAAAACGATAATCTTCGTCATAAATAAGGCAGATCTGCTAACAAGTGAAGAGCTTTCCGAAGTTCGGGCATACGTCGAAGCGAAGTTGCAAGCGAGCTTTGCAGAACTAAAGATTTTTGCCATTAGCGCACGTAAGCCAGACGACTACGAATTTGAAGAGTTTCGCCAAAGTATTTTACAGCGCGCCTCCCAACGCGAGGAAAGCACACAGCTTGCAGCCGCAAAGCTATGTCTTGAGCAAAACACAACATTAATTCGGTGGTTTTTGCAAATACTCGAACAAAACGCAAAAAGAGAGCCAAAGATTATGCAAAAACGCATAGCTGAGGCTAAAAAGAAGCTTTCCCCAAAAAACAAAATAAGTCCAAACTCGTCCGCTATCGCCCAAAAAACTGCCGACATACTCGCCTGGTCAAAACACGAAGTCGAAGCCTTTAGCAGCGATTTTGCTAGCGCCATCGAGCGCGAAATAGACAAGGCTAGCCCCAAAGATGTCGAACTCTATCTCGGAGAATTCATCGCCGAAGAATTCACTATTTTTGCCACCGAACACGGGCAAAAAATCGAAAATAAGCTGCAAAACATGTCCAAAGAATTGCTCATGGATTTTGCCGCTGCCACCATACAAAATCTCGGAGAACTCCATGACTTTGACGAACAACAAAACGCCCTAGTTTTTAAAGATGCTCGCCAAAACCGCGATAATTCCCTGATGCTACTTGCGGCGGCGAGCCTGTCTGCCTACTTTTTACTCAACGCCCTTAGCGCAGGAGTCATTGCGCTGACTTTGCCGTTTTTTTCGTATTTTATTGGCAAAAAAAACCAAGCCCAAGCCATTGCACGAAGCAAAAACCTTGCACAAGAAAGCATACACGCATTAGCTAATACCTTAAGCCTGCGCGCTGCGCAGAGCGTCCAAGACTACAGCCTAGCATTGCAAAACTTCATCGACAATAGTGGTCTAAAACTCAGCCAACAAATCATCGAAGCCCTAGAGTTTCAGCTAAAAAACCAAGAAAACTCAAAGATTAACTACAAGGCCATAGCCCAAAAACTACAAGAGCTCTAAAACGCTATTATGAATTTTATACGACTATTTATTAGTATTTTTGTTTTTATATCGCTTTCTTGCGACAACAACCAAAATATGTGCACAAAAGACGAGGACTGCTACGGTTTTTGCGAAGCTTACGAACAAAATAGCGAAAGCATATATTGCAGCAAAGGCTCTTGCTTTTGCAAAGGAACTCCCCCACCCCCGATCGATGCCATCTGCGATCAAGACCAGGATTGCGCTGCGCTTTGTGCCACCGTTGAGCAGTCCGAAAAATTCGTCTGCAAAGAGAAAAATTGCTATTGTCAATTTGCGAGAGCCGAGGCTACGTGTACGGAAGCCAACGAGTGCAGTGCACTTTGTAAGGCGCTGAGCAATAGCCAATATAGCCTTTGTGTAGAGAGCAGATGTTATTGCAAATATACGAAAAACGAGAGTCAAGAATGATGAAAAACTTCGTTTTTGCCAGCAGCTTAGCCCTATTTCTTTTGCCAGGCATGTCGATGGCGCAAGAGCAAAATTCGGACACTGAAGCCACCAGCCAAATATTGCTAGACTATAGCCAAGAGCTTATAGATTCCGTACAAAAAAACAAAGGCAACTGCGAACAAATGGCTAGCGCCATGATTGCCATACACGAAAACTACAAAAGCAAGCTCGAAAGCCTAGCCTATAGCTCCCAACGGGCGAGCGATAAGGACGCGGCACTGCTTATGCAGCGCGCCGAGGCATTGGGTAAGGAGGCAGCACAGTGCTACCAACACGCGGCTGTCGAGGAAATTTTGAGCACTTGGATAAAGACTCGCTAAGGAAGCTCCGATGTATTCCTTAGGTGCCGCTTTTGTGCGTAGAGCATTGATTTTATTAACTTTATTTTGAAAGTTCGCTCAACTTTCCTTGCTATACGCTAGCTATTTTTTGATGGTTTTGCATTAATCAGAGCCTCCCTAAGCGGAGTTTTGCAAAGTTAGTAATTCCCAGCAAAGCTCTGCTACTGCTCTTGGATCGTGAAAGGCATAACACCATCATCCGACGATCGCCCCATTAAAACAAAACTCGAATCCTCAATGTTAGCCAGCGAAGCCTTTGCTACAGCGTCAAACTTGCGGCATGGACTGTCGAGTGGAGTATAGGTATACGAGAAGAGAAACGGTGAAGAAATGTGAAAGTTGAGTTCAACCCAAGGGGTTTTATTAAAATCTTCAGCATAGTCTATGGGGTTGTTCTTAAAGCCCACTTTATCGCCGATCCCTATCGTTGGTACTTCGCCCTGTTCCGGGAAAACGTGTGTACTAATTTCGAGCCCCCCACTACCAGGAATACCGCGCTCTTGGTGATAATAGTTCAAGGCTCCATCTGCGAGAGTCTTTAAATTCACCTTCGCTTCTGTGGTCTTTGCTTTATCAAGATAATGTAAAAATGCAGGTATAGCTACTGCTGCCATAAGCGTGATAATAGCTACTACGGTCATGAGCTCTAGAAGCGTAAAGCCTCGAGAATTGTTTTTATTTTTACACACTAACAAAGCTCACGATATTTTAACGAAGTAAAAACTATTCTATCAAAACGCATACAGTAAGAGGCAGTAACTACCTCTTACTGTATGATCTATAATACTTTAGCTGTACTTATAGTTCCTAGCTAAGGCCCACCGCCACCACCAGTAGCAACAGGAGCCTCTGAAGGGGCATTACTCTGAAGGGGCATTACTCTGATCTATAATGGCGCCAACGACGGGAGCACCATCAATGGTGTTAAAGGTACCCGCTAGTGAGAACTTGGAGTCATTCTTCTTGTCTAAGCTAGCCTCAGCTGTTGCAGTAAAAGTCGACTCGCCAGGCTTTACAACTGACTTATAGGAATACTTATAATAGAAGGGTTTAGAAATAGAGAACTTTAAGCGTGCCCAAGGTACAATGTTAAAGTCAATCTTATCAGGACTTTGTTTCGTTCCTACATCTGGCACCGTTCCAGGAATCGAACCTGTTTCACCATCACAGTCTTCCGCCTTCTTGGGCGTTCCCAAGGCTTCACAACCTGGGTAACTCTTGGTAAAGACGGTTAAGCCTGTTTCATCTGAGGGGTGCTCTTCCTGGTAATACGCTTGGGCACCAGACGAGATGGCGTTAAGATTGTTCTTGGCCTCTGTGGTTTTGGAATCCTTGATGTACTTAATAAAGGCGGGTACGGCGATCGCGGCCAAAATACCAATAATGGCAACAACGATCATCAACTCGATAAGGGTAAAACCCTTGCTTCTCTTGTTCATCATATGGCGAAACATGAAAAACTCCTCATAATGTGGGGAAATAAACTGTGTCCAACGGCGACTTGCCGTTCTACACGAGCCTTGACTATTGCATAGAGCATGCCAAAGTTCGATAAAGCTCACAAAGCTAATAAATTCAACGTGTTACGCTAAAGTGTATACTTGCGAATTCTAAAAAAAAACTAAAACTGACAAAAATTGTCAGTTGACCGAAATTGTCAACTGACAATTTTTGTCAGTTTTAGCGATAAAGAGTTCCCTCACTCGCCTGAGCTTATCTTCACTTATGGGTGGGTGCAGCCCCTAGGGCGACCGCAAAGTCCTGTTTCGGCGAAAACTGAACGGGGCGTCGCGGGGTGTCCCCGCGGAGGGGGTAGTGGCAAACCCGCGCACAGCGCGGGGTTGACACGTAGGGGGACACTTCCCCCACAAAAAAAATCACGCAAATATCGAGTTCATCAGAGTTATCCTAAGCGATTCACCCTGAACACTAACGCCCCTGACGCAACGTATCCATGAGGCGAAACGCAAATCAGGGCGAAGTCAATCGTTCGTAGTGGCAAGTCAAAAGATTTTCGTCGTTATCGTAAAGATGCATACTGCTACCTTCGCAGTACTTGAACATGGAGCATTGTGCGCATTTACCCTTCTTACACCAGTCGCGATTTCTGTACTTTTCGAAGCGATTATTCCAGACCTGCATGAAGTCGTCGCGATAAATATTGCCTTGATCAAAGTTTGCCCGAATGCTGGTGCAGCCAGAGATGGAACCATCAATGCGAATCCCCGCAATACTCATGCCAGCGGCACAAAAGAATAAGTGATCGCGAACCTCAGCTTCATAGGGGCCAAGAAAGCCCTCGCAGCCATAGGAGATCTTGATTTTAGCGTCCTTGCGACAACTACGGATAAAATCCATGAGGT
The DNA here is from genome assembly GCA_041656175.1 of Bradymonadales bacterium. GTDB lineage: Bacteria > Myxococcota_A > Bradymonadia > UBA4248 > UBA4248 > JBBAEA01. The sequence goes on from JBBAEA010000056.1 coordinate 7,997, forward strand.
AGCGTAGCTCGCCATTACTGAGCTGCAATTCGGCATCCAAAGCGGCTCGCCCGACGGGAAAGATGGTAAAAAGCCGCCACGCTTTAACGCCCTCCGAGATAAGAAAATCGCGAAATGCGGGCAGATACTTAATGTTATCTTTATTAACGCAGGTGACAACGTCGTAGACTAGTCGCGGGGAGCGCACAATGAGGCGAAGGGCTCGAAGACTGCGCTCGTAGCTTTGCGGATTTCGCCGGATTTCATTGTGCTCCTTCTCAAAGCCGTCAATGCTAAGGGCGATGGAGTGTATACCAGCCGCTAAGAGCGCATTCATGCGATTAAGATCAAGGAGCATGCCGTTAGTAACAATGCCCCAAGGAAATTCGCGATCATAAATGGCACGCCCAATTTCTTCTAAATCGTCGCGCATTAAAGGCTCCCCACCCGTGAGGACGATCATGACTTCGTGCGAGTTAACCTTGGGCTTAATGCTGTCTAGGACGCGTAAAAAATCTTGGGCGGGCATGTCCGCTTGCGTGCTACTAGATTTACAGTCGCTGCCGCAGTGCTTGCAGTTGAGCATGCAGCGCAAAGTACACTCCCAAAAAAGGGTTCGCAAGGGATAGCTGTCCATTTCGGCGATGATTTCGCGAAATAGACCCAGCGCTGTTGATTTCCGTTCATCAAATGGGGGCAGTTTTTCGGGTGGCAAATGATTCAAACTCTCAACCTCATCATTAATAACTAGCAAGTCGCGTCTTTCATACTATCGCTACTATTCTTCGTCGCCGGGCTCACTTTTAATCATGGTCACAGAGCCTAAATCATGCACTTGGCGAGTGCAGTAATAACCGCATTGAACATTATTGGCCTCCTTCGTACTTAAATGCAAAGACATTTCATAGTACTCGCCTTTGTTCGCTGGGCCATCGATATCGCTAAACTTCAAACTCAGACCCTCTTTCGCCTCCTCCTCGGTGAGAATTACACCGTCTTCATTGCTGCTAAACAAAAAACTACCGTCTTGTTTGCTAAACTTGACGATATCTTTGTAAGTAATTTGGATATCTCGCAAGGCTTCGTTGTCCACATTGACGACTCTACCTTTAAGCTCGTATTCGTAAGTCGTTGGCGGAGGCGCGTACTCACAAGCAAAGCTTAACGAAGCAGCTGCCACAAAACCAAGGGCGGCAAGCTTTTCTATTTTTGAGTTCATGATAAATCCATCTTTTGTTTAAAAGTTATAATGACACTTGTTTAAAAATGATAATGTCACTTACTCTTCTTTTTTAATCATGACGATGTCGCCAAAATCATAAATCGTTCGTCTACATTTGGGATGGAGGCTGCGACATTCAGTATCTAGGCCGTCTTCAATGCTATATTTCACTTGATGGTTTTCGTACGCTCCGTTGAGATCACCGTCAATATCTATCAGATTCAAGGTTTGTTCGCTGTTAAGAAAATATCTGAAGTCACTTTTACTCAAATTGTGATTAGCCATGAATTTGCCTTCGCTATCAGTCTTTCCCGCTAAATCAATTCCCCAGACCTCAACGCCTTGAATAGGCTCTTGCGCTTCATTCACAACTCTGCCCGTGAGTTCAAGCTCAAAATCACGCTTATAGTCTCCTACAACGCCATAACATGCCGTGAGCCCAAAGGCCGCAGTCAGACAAAACCCCAAGTCTGCTAGTCTTTTAACTTTGCTGTTCATAATATTCTTTATACCCTAAACGCAGAGTCAATGCCAAATTAGAGCTAGACGCAGCCTTGAGCCTAACCCAACATTTACTTTGCGCCATTGTACAAGAAAAATTGACGATTTCAATGGGCTAAGATCAAAAATGCAGCTTTAGCATCTTAACAAAATTCTTATGAGCTATTTGTGGGGCGCTGCCCCACGCCCCGCTAAGGAAACTCTGATTCATTGGGGCTACCGCCCCACGCCCCGCTAAGGGCTAGCGCCCTTAGAACCCGCTTTTGTATGTAGATTATTGATTTTATTGACTTTTATTTTGAAGACTCACATGACTTTTCTTTGTGGGGCGCTGCCCCACGCCCCGCTAAGGGCTAGCGCCCTTAGAACCCGTTTCTCTGTGTAGGGCATTGATTTTATTAACTTTTATTATGAAGACTTGCCAGATTGTTTTGCTTTAATCGAATTGTTTTTTAACTTTACAAATCATATACGAAAGCTAGCCTGTCATTTATAAACACAAGGTCGTTTTAGCTTAAGCCAAGTATACGACAACGCCGCGCATTGATGTGGCAGTTTGCGCTGCTCTTTGCGGCACTTGCATACGCTGGACGTGTTTTTATTAGGGAATCCAAGCTTACAAAGGGTTTCTATGGGCGACTTATACTTCATCATTTTTCTTCTCACTCTGTTCCCTCTCTTTGCGATCATCGCCTTTATTTTGGCCAACATCGCAAGGAAACGCAGTAAAAGAGCGGAGAAGCTTTCCATCGATACCGAAAGCCATGTTCATTTCGTCGAAGAGCGCATAAGGAGTCTAAATTCACGAATTAATGAACTTGAGCAAAGACTAGATCTTCTGCCCCAACAGATTCAAGAGCTCGCAGAGCTTTTGGCCAAAGAAGGCATTCTTTCGTCAACACACGAGATTGCGGATCAAGTCGCCACTAGCCTTGTCACATCAGAGCTTGAACACGTTGAATACGGCACTTTGTCGGCGACTGCGATTGCCGCTGACACAGTTCTTGCCGCTGATACTGTTCTTGCCACTGATACAGCGATTGCCACTGATACAGCGATTGCCACTGATACAGCGATTGCCACTGATACAGCGATTGCCGCTGACACAGTTCTTGCCACTGATACTGTTCTTGCCACTGATACTGTTCTTGCCACTGATACTGTTCTTGCCGCTGATACAGCAGCCTTGGCTCAAGACGAAGTTGAAGTATTATCCGCATCCACTAGCTATGATGTGCCACTGATCCAACGCCCAGCGTTTGCTCGCTTTGAAAAAACGATTTTTGAGAATTGGGTCGGCATACTGGGCTCTGTCATTCTTGTGGCGGGCATTGGCTTTATCGGCATTTACGGTGCCTTACACGTCTCGCCTTTTTACCGCTTTTTGATGATGTTGGGCTTATCGGGCTTACTTGGCGTAGGCTCAAGTCTACTACGACAACGCGAGCGCTGGCAGGGCTTTGCGGGTTGGATTGGCAGCGCTGCAGCGGCAATTTTGCTTTTTGCCTGTTTTGCTTCCTCCGCCATTCAGGGCTTGCAATGGATAGAGAACGCACACATTGCTCTAGCGCTCTTGCTCTTTGGTATTTTCGTCAACCTTGCTTTTGCCTGGTTAACGGCTTCACAGCTTCATGCCTCGATTCACTCCATTCTAAGTTTGCTAGCCCTCGTTTTCATTCCACCCAACTCGCTGACGCTGGTCATTGGCAGCTTGGTCGCCGCGGGAGCCCTACTTTTTAGCTTTAAGCACCGCTGGGATCGACACCTGCTCACAGTGCTCCTCTCCTATTTTGCCTATTTACTCGTTCAACGATATGTAGGCGATGCCAAAAGCGCGCAATTCTTACTCACAGGAAAGCTCGCTATCATTGCCGTTGGCCTTGAAGCAGCGCTGATACACTACCGAAAAGACTACCAATCCCAACGCGCTGAGACACTCCCCGTCCTTACTCATATCTTGAACTGGCTATTGATTGGAGCAGGCCTCGCCGTCTATTCAACAGGCTCACGCTGGAACGCCGTTTTTGTGGGCGCTGCCGCCGTATTATTATACTTCCTCGCAAGGAGAGGCAAAAAACTCGGTGTGCACTGGGTCTACGTCTGCGATATGATCATCGCTGAAATCTTTGCCCTCGTAGCCATAGCGCTACTCCACCGCTTCGAGGTCGATCTCTTTTTCATCATGGCCATCGCTGTATTACAAACACAGCTCTTCTTTGTTCTTATGCACAAGGAAAACGATGCAAAGCTCAAGCTATTTGCGCGCTGCCTTGTTCCCCTCGCTGGTTTTGTTCTCGCTATCATGGCACTCAGCCGCATCAACATGGAGAGCCATGTTCTTGAAGATATGAGCGTGTTGGCGCTCGTGGCGCTGAGCTCCTATTGGCTAGGCGCTCGCGTTAAATATAGAGCAATACCTTGGCATTTCCTCCAAGGCAGCATCCTTGCCCAATGCTTTGTGGCTATCCTCACCATGTATATAAACCGCTGGGATCAACCCACGCTCGCATGGATGGGCATCATCCTGATGGAGTCTATACTCTTTATCTTCCTCAACAGGACAAAAGGCGATGACAAAGTCCTGCACATCCAAAAGATAATCATGCACATCACAGCCGTCCTCTGGTTGTTCGTTGCGCTTTATTCGGCCTTTGGCTTTGACCAAGAATACGCGGCGGACTACTTTGCCTTGGTCTTGAGCGTCTTTGGCTTCATCATTTTTGCTGGCATCTGGCTGCATAAACACGAGGGTCCAAACTTTAACGCGATTAGCTTGCCCCGGCGAGTGGGAGGGCTGCAAATCTCTGCTTTGTGGATCATCGCAGGCTTGGTAGCATCGACTTTAGCTCTATTTTTCTATCTCAAACCCAGCATCTTTGTACCTTGGGAGATCAGCGTCTGCGCCATCCTCGCCATTTTACTCACCCTGCGAAGTAAACTTCAAATCAACGAGTTAGGTATTGGCTTAGCGCTTAGCTTCATCGCTGTTGGCGCCCTTTCGCTTGCCAGCCTCACCCAAGATGAAAGCTCCACCAACTTACTCATACAACTTGTAAAAATACTGCCCACCCTCGTCGTTTTGAGCCTCAGCATCTACCTCTCCTATGTCAAAGCTCTCCAACGACACATCACTTGGATTGGGGTTTACGCCCTAAACGCCTACTTGGCCATTGCGCTGGGGCTGATTTTTGGCCCACAATCCGAAATGCTCCCCTCTGTTCTATGGATGGCGCTTTCGCTCATTGCGCTTGAAGTCGCGCTGCGCCTAGCACCCACTGAAGATCGCCCGCGTGGACATGTATCAAAGCACCTTATCGTTGTGGGCCTCGGCTATATGCTGCTCTTTATTGGCTCCCATATTTTATATAACCTGCAAATTGAAATTTATTTCTTAGGGCTTAAACTGCGCGCCGCAGCCGCTGTCTTTGGCATGCTCACTATCGCCTACTACTTCCTTAGCCCTTGGCCACAAAACGCCAAACCCCTGGCCTTTTTTAACGCCCTACGCCCGTTCTTCCTAGAACTCATCTTAGCCCTCGGCGTCCTTACACTGGCCATGGAAATATCCTCCGTCCACCAACCCCTCGTTTGGATGCTGCTTGCCGCAATCTGCCTAGCCCTTGCGCGCTTCTTCCCAGCGCGCCTTAGCCGCCTAGGCTTCTACTCCCTAGTCGCCGCTTGGACTGCCCTCGCACACACCGTCATCACCGTTAGCACCATACACGTTGCTTCCACCCAATGGTACAAAAGCCCTTGGCTAGTCGGTCTCGCGGTACTCATTCTACACGGCGTCTACTTGGCTGCCCTAGTCTTTAAACCCGCTCTGGAACAAAGCCAATTCCCCAAAGGCTTAGGAGCGTTCAACAAACTCCGCGACCGCGTCGTTGCAAAGAAAAACCTCTGGATTTTCTACCCCTTCTTTATCGGTACAGCCCTCTTTATTTACTGGCGCTTTGACTCCACCCTACTCACAGTATTCTGGGTCGCCGAAATCTTTGGCATCTTTAGCTTAAGCATACTCCTACGCGAAAACCACTACCGCATCCTAGCCTTGGCTGCCCTCGGTATTTGCCTCATTCGCTTAGTTTTCTTCGATCTCGTCGGTTCCCCTGTCCTAACTCGTGGACTGATATTTGTTGGCGTAGGCGCGATCATGCTGTTGATGAACGCCATGTACCTGCGCTTTGGGAGGCGTTTTGATGCAAAATCCTAAAATCCGAAGCATCGTCTTTTTTGCCATCTTGAGCCTCGGCCTTGGCCTCGCAGCCTTGTTGCACTTCACACGCGTCAAAGCACCCATGGGTCCAACGCTCGCACCGCTTTTGCAAACGGCTGGACAAGTTCCTCAAGGCATGGATCGCCTCCTCACAAAAGTCGTCGCAGTCAACGACTTAGACGAAAAAGAACTGGGCCTCAGTATGCGCGAAAGCATCGAACGCGAAATCGTCGAACACAAAAACGTCGTAAATGGCAACTTACTCTATTTATTGCTAAGCTCTGAAGTCGAACCCGCATACCTTGAGGAACTCTCAAAAAAAATCCAAAGTAGCGCCAAAAAGCCCTTCAACTATCTCATCTTGGAATACCCATCGTTTTCCCACAACGCCATCGCCCTACCCGGCGGAACCATCGTGCTGACTATGGCACTGCTTTCCTTCGTCGTCGAATCAGAGGCGCAACTCTTTGCCATCTTAGCCCACGAAATGGCGCACATCGAACTCGGCCACTGCATGAATACCGTTAAATTCCAGCTCGCTGCACAAAAAATCAAGGCCACAAAACTTGGAAAAATCGCTGACCTCGGCATGCACTTGCTCGCAAAACACGCATTTTCCAAAACCCAAGAAGACGAAGCCGATGCCTACGCCTTTGACCTGCTCCTTGAGTCCCAATATGACCCTCGCGCATTAGCGGAGATCTTCGAAAACTTATCAAAAGCCTCCGACCACAGCAACGAACAAAACTTTAACCCCTTCCGCGATTACCTCGCATCACACCCCCCTCTCGCGCTCAGAATCGAAAAATATGCGAAAAAAGCCGATGAATGGTGGCGGAAAAACCCAGACGCCGTGCGCTACTCAGGCAAACAAAATTGGGTAAACAAAACGGTCTTAAGCCCCCAAAACAGCTATGAGAGCGATCGCGTCATTATTAGCAACTAGCCCGAAACCCTGTAGCTTTAGGGAAGATGCGAAATCCCTATGGTGCTAGAGCTTCTCACTTTGTTGCAAAGCTAAGAACACCTGAGTTTTGCATCCTATTTTATAGCTGATATAGAGAAGACCTCAAATAAAGGCTGACAAACTCTTCATTTTGCGCCATATATAGTTTGTCTGCCATGCAGACAAGGCAAAACATAGAATGTGGATGAAAATACAAGCAGTTTTCTTGATGCAAAAACTGACGCTTATCATGTCGCCAAGCTAGCCGAAAACATCATAGCCAACGCTCAATTTCACGTATGTTCGTTGCGTTTGCGAAGAGTTGGAGCTGGTGTATATTGCTTATACCATCAGTTTGCTTGTCCTCACTATGTTCGAAGCCGCAGATGGTTTTGCTCAACAGCTAAATAAGTGCGTGAACAACGTCGTCAAGTTGTTAAAAGCGATTGCCTAAACATTGTGAAGGCAGCATCAAGAATTTGGGGCGAGAAACTTGAGTTATACATTCACAAAACGACGCAATATGCCGCTTAATACAGTTCTAAGATATTGATTTACTCTCATTTTATTAAGGAAGCTTGCCAATGAAAGAAACGAAGAGATTTAATGTCATTGAGTTATTCTCAGGGGCTGGTGGTCTAGCCTTAGGCCTGCATCAAGCAGGCTTTGATCCTTTAATTCTCATAGACTTTTACGAAGACGCCAATCGTACACTTAAAATAAATCATCCTCATTGGAATGTGAAAACAGCAGACATTCACGACGTTGCAACGCAAGGAATATTTAAATACGTTGACGAACAAGAAGTCGATCTTTTGTCGGGGGGCTTTCCTTGTCAACCTTTTAGCTATGCTGGTAAGCAATTGGGGCTCGACGATACAAGAGGTACTGTATTTCATGCTTTGGCAAAGATCATTAGCGATGTCAAACCAAAGTTGCTCTTGCTCGAAAATGTCCGTGGCCTTACGACACATGACGCAGGACGCACATTTAAACTTATTAAGAGCATTATTCGAAATATAGGTTACACTATTGACTATAAAACGCTTAATGCATGGAATTATGGGGTGGCACAAAAAAGAGAGCGTTTAATCATTATCGGCATAAGACAGGATTATACTGCAGAGTTTACATGGCCAAGCGAAGAAAATTATAAACCTGTACTAAGAGATGTCTTAAAAAATGTGCCACCATCTGAGGGGCAAGCCTATCCCGAAAAAAAACGAAGAGTATTAGAGCTTGTTCCTCCAGGCGGCTCTTGGGCAGATCTACCAGATGATATCGCAAGAGATTATTTAGGTAAAAGCTATTACTCTGGAGGTGGAAAACGCGGAATGGCTAGACGCTTGTCGTGGGATGAACCATCACTGACTTTAACCTGTAGCCCCGCACAAAAACAAACTGAACGCTGTCATCCAGATGAAACAAGACCATTTACTGTCCGAGAATACGCGAGAATACAAGGTTTTCCTGATACGTACCAATTCCACGGTTCGACCTCGAGCCAATATAAACAGATCGGCAATGCAGTCCCAGTTAATCTTGCATTTCATATCGGTAAGCAGTTATTTGATTTATTAATAGAACTCGAAGAGGCATCCCAATGAAGTGGAACTTAGACTTTATCAAGAAAAGTGACTACGAAAAGCATGTCCGCATCTTTTTTAGAGAAATTCTTGAATGTAGCACCGCAAGCAACATTGAGGAATTCAACAAAAATATTATCGACCCCATAAAAATGACATTTTCATACTTTGCAACAGGTGAAGATAAAACATCTATCATCAATTCAGAAATAACGAGACAACAAGACAAAACTATTAATAATTCAATAGGATACTTTCACCAAAGAATCTTCCAATACATCGACGGATGGGAAGTTCCTGCGTCTGGCTTTGACATTATTAATCGAGAAAAACACATATATGTTGAATTAAAAAACAAACATAATACCATGAACTCTTCGTCAGCACAAAAAACTTATATCAACATGCAAAGCAAAATTTTAGATGATGATGAAGCAGTTTGTCTTCTCGTTGAAGTCATTGCTAAAAAAATCAGAACATTCCTTGGTCAATTCGAGTCAATGGCAACAGTAAAAAACATAAAAATATCAGAAGATTAAGTATTGATGAATTCTATAAACTTGCAACTGGTGACCCCTACGCGTTTAGGAAAACTTTAGAATGGTTACCCATAACGCTTAAAAATTTTCTTGTTGAAGAACAACTTACGGTATCTGGAAAACAAATCATCAAACAGATAGAGAAGGACAGATCATTTTTTGATGGCCTGTATCAGTTGGCATTCAACGACTATCTAGGGTTCAGCGATTTTTGCTTTGTAGGACTAGAAACACTGGGAAAAGACTTTACTAGCGACTGAGCACTACAAAGCCGCAAATTCGTGCAACACCTTGTGGAAAAAGGTAAATAAACGCTCATCCAACGAACAAAATTTTAACCCCCCTTTGCCCCCAAACCCCGTCTGAGGGCTATCGCCCTTAGAACCCGCTTTTGTATGTAGAGCATTGATTTTATTAACTTTATTTTAGACGATTGCCTAATTTTCGTTGTTTTAATCAAGGGCAGGTTTCAAACCTGCCCTTGTGGTATTATCTTGCAAGAGCGCTTTGCAGCGCATATTTTGGGAGATTGCAATGAGAAATAATGTCGAAGTGGAGCTAGGCAGCAGGCTCTACGAGTGTGAACTCGGCCAAATCTACGTCGAGTGCACGGTTGGCCAAATCAAGTGCAATAACCATTGCGTCGATCCCAAGAAAAACGCCGAGTTCTGCGGTGCCAAGGGGAGCTGCAAAGGCGAGGATGCCTCAGCCCCAGATTACGCGGGGGTAAATTGTGGTGAAGGCAAAGAGTGCCGAGGTGGCATTTGCGCTTGTGCAGGGAGTCGCGTGCTTTGCAACGGCAAATGCATAGTTCCCCAAAGCGATAAGCAATATTGCGGTGCTAGTGGAGATTGTGTGGACGCTAATGCTGGAAGCCCATGTGTTGACGATGAGGAAAGTGTAAAAACATGCGTTGCTTCTGCGTGTGTGGTGAGTGCGTGTAAGGGCAATCGACAACTATGCCCCCAAAACACCTACGAACAAGACCGCGCAATGCCCAACGAATATACCGAAACCTATTAAATATGGTGGGGGGCAAGCCCCCCTGCGTCGCGGCTTCCTCACAAATTTTGCGAAGCTGCGCATAAAATTCATCGGTGTTTTCGCTATATCGCTCAACCACCGATGAATTTGCGCATCTACGCAAATTTGTTCGGCGATCCACGCCTACCCCCCAGCTGCGCGAGCCCCGCTCGCGCCACCCACCCAACCCCAACATCGCCTCGCGCTGCGCCTTAAAGCGCCGCGCAGCACGAGGGGGCGCGCCATCGCTCACCTCGCGGCATCTTTAGCTGCCCGCCGCGAGGATGAGCCAGCGCGCCATCCCGCCCGCCCTCTAACTCGTTGGGAAGGCTATGTCTAAGCCACAACTGTTCTGGCTTTGTGGGCAGTTCCCCCACCAAAATAAAAACTTAAAAACAGCCAAATATACGACTTTGCGGTTGCCCCAGCCCTACCCCCCAAAAAAACCATCGTTTGACTAATCCCGTGTGATCGGAGGAATGCCGTAATGTTCGATGACGTAGTCCATGTCCTTGTCGCCGCGACCCGAGAGGTTGATGAGGACTGAGCCGGTGCGCAGGGTTTTGGCAAGTTTCATGGCATAGGCGACAGCGTGGCTGCTCTCAAGGGCGGGAATGATTCCCTCCTTTCGCGAGAGTGCGAAAAAGGCATCGACCGCCTCTTTGTCGCCGATCATATCGTATTTGACGCGACCCATTTCACCCAAAAAACAGTGCTCTGGACCCGTCCCCGGATAGTCGAGACCCGAGGCAATCGAGTAAACAGGAGCTGGCTCGCCTTTATCGTCTTTGAGCATTTTCGTGCGGAAGCCATGCAAAACGCCCTCGCTGCCATAAGTATAGCTCGCCGCGTGATCGCCTAGTTCGGGACCGCGCCCCAAAGGCTCAACGCCGTAGAGCGAGACACTGGGGTCAGCTAAAAATCCCGAAAAAATGCCAATCGCATTAGAGCCGCCGCCGACACAGGCAACAACGTGGTCAGGCAAATTGCCCGTCATTTGGTAGAATTGCTCGCGCGCTTCAACGCCAACGATGTGCTGGAAATCCCGAACCAACATGGGGAAGGGATGGGGTCCCACAACAGAGCCGATACAGTAAATGCTGCTTTGGTAGTCTTCGAGATAAGCCGCAAAAGCGCCATCAACGGCCTCTTTAAGCGTCTGAAGCCCCGCTGTAACCTCGATGACACGAGCGCCCAAAATCTTCATGCGCGCAACGTTTGGCGCCTGCTTTTTGATGTCCACAGCACCCATATAAATGTCACACTCCAGCCCAAAATACGCCGCAGCTGTAGCCAGAGCCACACCATGCTGACCCGCGCCCGTCTCCGCAATCAAACGTTTCTTGCCCATGTACTTGGCCAAAAGCCCCTCGCCCATGCAGTGGTTGAGCTTATGCGCGCCCGAATGGTTCAAGTCCTCGCGCTTGGCATAAAGCTGCACCTTGCCCAAATCATTCGACAGACGCTCAAGATGGGTCACTGGCGTGGGGCGACCCTGAAATTCGCGACGAATTTTTCGCAAATCACCGATAAACTTCGAGGATTTGCTGATCGTCACATAGGCATCCTTGATTTCGTCAATGGCCTCTTGAAGGTGAGCCGGCAAATAACTGCCGCCATATTTGCCAAAATATCCGTCATAACTGGGGTATTGCTGAAAATAACCTGCTAAACTTTTAATTTCCATGATGATTCCCTTATTTTATTCGGCAAAACCGAAAACATAGACTCGACTTTTTAGAAGCGAAGTCTTTCAAACAAACTCGAAAATAGCGCTGTCATGAGGTGTATGGCTAAGCCTAAGCAAGCACAAAGCCCTCAAAAGCTCTAACTCATTGGAACTAATGCAGCAAAGCTCCGAGAGCTGCTTTAAACAGGGCTTATATCCTACGCTTCACCAAAGAGCGCAAGTCCCCACTATATAACCGTAAATTATTCAAAGTAAACTGCACAGCACATTCAAATTGCCAACTCGCCACTTCTCTTAGGATTTTCTCTTGTGGGGGAAGTATCCCCCTACGCCGCAACCCCGCGCTGTGCGCGGGTTTGCGTCTACCCCCTCAACGGGGGGCTAAGGGAAAATTTCCAAGTCAAGTGCCACATACTTTGAAAACCTCCTCAGGTGTCTTCCACCCCAAGCATTTTCGGGGCCTGTTGTTGATTCTTTTTACTATTTCATCTAATTCTTTGCTGCTGAGATTT
>JBBAEA010000057.1:0-20135 GCA_041656175.1 Bradymonadales bacterium
TGACATTTTATTCGAAAAGTGCTTAAAAGAGTGCTTTCTTTTTTGGAGGGGGGTGCGGGGGGAACCTTTTTTCTTTTGCAAAAAGAAAAAAGGTTCCCCCCGTGCAAAGCTCTCTTTCTTATTGAAATATTTGCGAGATTTGCAATCCTGTTATGCAGCTGCTATAAATTAAGCTGGCTGTGGTTTGTTGTATGTTTTGGACAAGCTGAAAAGTTCTATTTTTGGAGCATTACGTGTTCAAGGGGTTAGATAGCGCAAAGAATCTGTTCATACTTTGCTTTTGTCTTGTAGCTATGATGACGGCTTGCGACGAATGGATAGATGACTTGGCGGAGTATTCTGGAGATCGATGTCCGCCTGCTAGCGTTGACTGCTGTATGCAAGACGATACTCGCTGTATTGCGGCAAACCCAGATGCAAAAACATGCACTGTCCTTGAAGAGAACTACTTGCCGCTTGTAGGGCGTTGTAAGCTCGAGAGCGAATGTGTGGAAGTTCCAGGCAAATATGTTGACGAAAATGATCTACATTACAAGTGTACATCGGAGCGCTGCTATGACAAGCAGGAACGTTTTTGCAGCATTTGTGTAAACTCTCTAGACGAGCTGCATTTTAATCGTGATGTTTTTTCGGATAATTTAATAAATTGCCAAACCATCGACGTGGACGATGATCTGCCTTGCTTATTTCCTTATAAAAATTGCGATGGAGAATGGCAGAATGGCTTCGGAGGTCAACACTCGGACAGATCGAATGCATTGCGGCGGGTGTAGGGCAGAATGCGATGATAACTTTTTGTGTTTCGGAGGAGTTTGTGCGTTTGGTTGCATCGAACCCCTCGTGGCATGCACCGTTACTGATGAAGATGGAGAAACACATAACGCTTGTTACAACACTCTGTCCGATGTTAATCATTGCGGTGCATGTGGTAAAATATGTGACACAACGAAACGAAAAAACTCTTTGGCTGTTACTTGCAAACTTAAAGAATGTGTAGCTACAACATGTGAACCAGGCTATTACATTGATGGAGGCTTTTGCAAAGATTATGACGAGTTAAATTGTGGCAGTAAAGGCAAAAAATGTGTGGTAGCTAACGCTGACAACTATTGCGAAAAAGGCAACTGTTTCTTTAGCTGCAAACGTGGCTTTTACCAAGACGAAACGCGCTGCTTACCGAATAACAGTAAGAACTGCGCGAGAAAAGCTAATAGCTGTGAAGTTGCGAATGCAGAATATGAATGTGAAGCTGAACGATGTATCTATACCTGTCATACAGGGTATCATCGCACGGAGAATGGATGCGCACTGGATACCAAAAGCAGCTGTGGTGGCGTTAGCGTGGATTGTCAAAAATTAATGCCTGGCTGGGAAGAAGGAGAATGCACTGATCGCCGCTGCGTCGCCACTAAATGCAAAAAAGGCTACAAACTGCAAGATGGGAAGTGCGTGGTGTTTCTGCCCCCGCCTGAGTAAGTCAAAAAAATCACCTATTGCCCTATCATGGCGCGAGTATAGATTTCCGCAGCCTTACGGGTTTGTGGATGCTCCGCTGTGTTAGAACCAACGCGCCAGATCCAGTCGTATTGGCGCGTATCTTTTTGGTTGCCGACTGCACGCAGCAGCTTAGCTCGCAAAGGCTCGCTGTCAAAGAGTAGGACCGCAGCTTCACTGTGATGCTTTTTATAGAATGGAGCGCATTCTTGCATCGGAGCAGCAAGTTCGAACTGTTCTTTTAACATGGGTATGTCGCGTGGCTTTGCCGTATATCGTAAGGCGTCTGCGGCATAGCATCGAAGTTCGTTCGTTGCGTCCTCTTTTGTTAGGAATTTTATGCTAATATTTACAGACGAGCTAGCCTGCAGCGTTTTGAGCAGATAAAACGCATAGGCGAGAAAAACGGTGTCGCATTGCGTGTTATAGCAGCGCTCAAGGTAGCCTTGGACGGGGGTGGCTACGGATTTATCGCCTAATAGACTGAGTGCGTACAAGATATTGGAGGCAGTTTCGTAGTTTTTTTCTTCAAAATCGCGCTTAAGCGTTGCCAAGAGCTCAGAACGCGCGGCCAGCCACTGCAGTCGCCCCAAGGCTATGCTTGCTTCGCTCCTGACAGCATCGTCATCGTCATTAAGCAGTGAAATGAGTATTTCGCTCGCTTCAGCGTTGCTGATGCGTCCTGCAACATATGCTGACATCGCACGCACCTCAGTGCTCTCATCGCTCAGCATTATAAGGTTTTGTGCGCGCAACTCAGGTTGCTCCCATCGCCGCGACGATAGTGGGCTAGCAAAGATATCTAGGGCGTTAAGTCGATCGCTCTCAAGCTCGCTTTTCATCATCGTGAGCACGCTCCCCGTCCTTTGATAGCGCGCCAAAAATCCGCCAGTTACGTAGTCGATCGCTAATGTACCCCCGATGCTACATAGCACCCACAATATGATAAAATAGATACCGTGGTTTTTTAGTAACGCCGCTTGTTCCTCGAACTTTGTGGGAACAAAGGATTCACCATGGTACATTTTTTCACGCCATGGTCCGGGGAAGAATAAGTCGCCGAGTACTAAGGCGAGTACGTAGCCTGTGGCTAGTAGGGTGGCGGATAAACACGCGATAACGATAATGTTAAGGCCAGCGGAGCGGCTATAGTTTTCGACTAAATATCCAACAGCCCAAAGGAGGATGCACTGTCCCGAGATGATTGCAGCCGCAGAGACTTGAAGCCTGCGCCTGGAACGCAGGATGGGTCTAAATAAGCCAATGCTGTGCGCCTCGGGCACGATGCGATCTATTAATTTTTTTCGCTCTTGGGCTGACACAGTATTTACTTATGCTTGGCGATAAATAGTGAGGTGTCGAATCTGGACAGCTTCTTTGGGTCGATCATTTCTGTCGCGAGCGACACGTGCGATAGCCCGAACCACATCTAAACCTTCAATCACTTTACCAAAGACAGAGTGGCGGTTGTCGAGATGCGGCGTAGGTCCTTCGGTGATGAAGAACTGCGAGCCGTTGGTGCCTGGACCAGCGTTTGCCATCGATAAAATTCCCGCCGAATCATGGCGAAGTTTTGGTGTAAATTCATCTTTAAAGCGATAGCCAGGACCACCCGTACCTGTTCCCAGCGGGCATCCACCTTGGATCATAAAATCAGGAATCACGCGGTGGAAGATTAAACCGTCGTAAAATGGTCGCTTCTCGGGAGCAGCGCCACGTCCATCGCTGAACTCTATTTGTCCCGTTGCTAGACCCACAAAATTCTTGACCGTATTGGGAACGAGATGCTCATAAAGCACAACAACAATGTCGCCCATCGACGTTTCAAAGCGTGCGCGCAGCTCGCCGGTTCCTGGAATACTTACATGCGAAAAGTCCATAATCATCTCCATAAATAGTGTTAACCCCCTTGAGTAAGCTAAGGGATGCTCACGGATATGGCAATGATTTAGTGGTTTTAACTGCGAGAACTGTCCCTAGTATGGCTCTGATCTATTGGTGGTCGCTACCCCACGCGCCGCCAAAGGTTATCGCCCTTAGGCAAGCTCTGATTTATTGGAGTTGCCGCCCCAAGCCTCGTCTGAGGGCTTGCGCTCTCGGAACTTGCTTTTGTTTGTAGTGTATTGATTTTATTAACTTTATTTTGAATGCTCTCCTGACTTTCGTTATTTTACACTAGCTACTTTTTGTTTGTTTTTGCATTGAACAGAGCATCTTTGAAACTTTCCTGTATAGAAGCATGAGTTGATGGATGTTTTTTAAACGCTAGACTGACATATTTTCGTTTACATCACTTTTTTGGATCGTTTTAGTATCCATAAGGGCTTGTATAGAGCAGGATATAGACATAGTATATAAACAGTACAATGTGAGCGTTTGCGCTTTGTAAACTGTTTGTACTTCATAATGCGGCGCTTAAAAATGCGTTTCTACCGTTTTTTGAAGTATTTTTGGAGCGCAATACTTGGCTTTGCGGGGGTAGCGCGGGATCGCCGAGCAAAAGGCGCTAGAAGCGCATAAAATGCAATGGATGAGCGAATAGCGAATACATTGCATTTTATTTTGCGCTTCTTGCGCATTTTGTGAGGAAGCCCGCGCGAAGGGGGCGTGCCGCCCCCTGCCATCAAAAAAGGAGCTTAAAGTAGCAGAGTATCTGTATTGTTACGTATTATACGCTCAACAATTGATATTTTGTAAATTCCTGCTATGTCTGCATGAGTTGTTTCTTAGGAGACATGGGATGGAGGATGCAACGAAGATAGAGGTTACGCCGACGCAAGAGGGCGATGAGTTATTGCACCACTACGAGGTTTTGGGTGAAGTTGGGCGTGGTGGCTGTGCGGTGGTGTATGAAGGTCGGCAGATTTCGACTGGGCGAAAGGTTGCACTGAAGGTTCTGTCGATTCTGGCTTCATTGCCGCCAAGTGAGATGCAGACGCTAATCAAGCGTTTTAGTCGTGAGGCGCGCCTGATTCAGCGCCTTGATAGCCCGCACATTGTGGATTGCTTGGATTTTGGCAGTTATGAAGGGCGCCCCTGCATGGTGCTGGAGTTTGTCGAGGGGCAGGGGCTAGATGAGTTGATTCGCGAATATGGTGCGCTTGAGCCGCGGCTTGCGGTTGATATTATTTTACAGGTGCTTGACGCGCTGCGGACGAGTCACGAAGAGGGGGTTATTCATCGGGATATTAAGCCTTCAAATATTATGGTTTTGGGGGATGCGCCGAATTTTCATGTGAAGGTTTTGGACTTTGGGATTGCGTCGATGCTTGAGGGGATGGAGGATGGGAACACGCTACTAACGCAGGTGGGGAGTATTCGCGGGACGCCTTCGTATATGGCGCCTGAGCTTTTTTCGGGAGCTCAGAAGGTGACGCCCAGCTCTGACGTTTATGCGGTCGGCTTGATGTTGCTAGAGTGTTTTACGTCGAAAGTTGCGTTTGACGGCGATAGTTTGCTGGCGATTGCGTATGACCAAGTCAATAAGAAGTTGGATATACCCCATGAGGTGCCGCCCTTAATTGGCTTGGTCATCGAGAAGATGTGTGCGAAGAAGCCAGAATTGCGTTATCCCACTTCGTATGCCGCTGCTGTTGCGCTCAAGGATGCGTTCGAGAATATTAACAACCGTTCGATGAACACGATTGTGGTTCTGCGTAAGATTGTTACGAGTAGGCGCTTGTGGATTGTTGGGTCGTTGGTTTTGGTGCTGCTTATTTTGGGGGTAGCGGCATATTCTGTTTTGAACGGGGGGCGAGCCGAACGTAGAGCACTAGCTCAAGAAATTCCGGTGTCGGAAGCGACGAGTGTGGTAGAAGCGGTGACTGCGCTCGCAGACGAGGAAACGCAAGAAGCTTGTGAGGGGAATGACTGCGTTTCGGAGGTCGTTTTGAAGCAAATTGAGCAGCTAGTCAAAAGCTCTTGCTTAGGAACTGCAGAAGGAGCAGCAGCAGGGGTAGTCGAGGTTCCAGCTTGGGAAGAGACGCAAAAAAGCGCTGAAAGCGAGAAAGCGTCTAAAATAGCGGCTCCCAAAAAAGAGAGCAAGCGTAGCACTAGAGGCTCTAAAAACAAGAAAAAAGATCCTGCGTTCCGTCTACCAGAGAACATGTAGAAACTGTATCGCTCGTTGTTTACTGCGCTGAGTTTTGTTGTGCGCATTGAAATTTTTGGCGCTGTAAAACAAAGGTTCTTAACGCAGTGCTGTTGAAGATGCGTCGTGTGAAGTATGGATTTACGCTATGGGTTTACGCTATAGAGTGCGCGCTTATTGTAAAAGGGTGTACAGAAAAGACCTTTGTACGGCTAGAAATAGTGAATTTAATGAGACCTTTGTACGGCTAGAAATAGTGAGTTTAATTTTACAAATCCGATACAGTTTTAAACAAAATGAGACGTTTTGTAGAGAGATATAAGCTAAAATGCCAATAAAATAAGGCAAGGTGAAGTTGGAATGACATTTTAT
This sequence comes from Bradymonadales bacterium, assembly GCA_041656175.1. Taxonomy (GTDB): domain Bacteria; phylum Myxococcota_A; class Bradymonadia; order UBA4248; family UBA4248; genus JBBAEA01. Next base: position 5,957 of record JBBAEA010000057.1, read on the forward strand.
TCGATAAGTGCTTAAAAGAGTGCTTTCTTAGTGCCACAGCCGTCCAGGCTGTGGCCGCTTCGCGCGCGGCCTCAGCCGCGACCAATCGCTGACATCCATGTCGCGATTGAAGGGGAGGGGGGTACGGGGGGAAAACATCTTTTCTTTGGCACAAAGAAAAGGGTTTCCCTCCGTGCAAAACTTTCCAGAAATAAAAAAGCCGAGCTTGTTGTATCAAGCTCGGCCTTCTTTAGGCGAAAACGCTAATTTTCCTCAAACTCTGCGTCAATGACGTCGTCTTCGGCTTTAGCACTCGCCTCGGCTCCTGCTCCTGCACCCGCTCCTGGTACAGGACCAGCGCCAGATTGGTTGCTCTGTGCATACATGATTTCCGCAATCTTGTGTGAAGCCTGTAGGAGCGCGTCTTTGGCTTTTTTGATCTCTTCAAGATCTTCGGTGTTGGTATGTTTTTTCGCATCTTCGATAGCCGCTTTAAGCGCATCGAGATCCGCTGTCTCTAACTTCTCGCCGTAGTCACGTACGCTCTTCTCTGCAGAGTAAATCAGCGAGTCCAGCTCGTTCTTGGCGTCAGTGAATTCGCGGCGTTTTTTGTCTTCCGCTTCGTGTTCCTTGGCATCGTTGACCATGCGGTCGATATCGCTTTGGCTCAAGCCCGAGGATGACTCAATGGTAACGCGCTGCTCAGCGCCAGTGGCTTTGTCCTTGGCTGAAACGTTGACGATACCGTCGGCGTTGATATCGAAGGTAACTTCGATTTGGGGGACACCGCGAGGTGCGGTGGGTATGCCTTCGAGGTTGAATTTGGCGAGTGTGCGGTTTTGTGCAGCCATCTCGCGCTCACCTTGAAGGACGTGTACGGTAACCTTGGTTTGGTTATCGTCTGCTGTGGTAAAGATCTCGCTTTTACGCGTGGGGATCGTTGTGTTTCTCGGGATTAACTTTGTTGTTACTCCGCCGAGCGTCTCGATTCCGAGCGATAGTGGTGTGACGTCGAGTAGCAAGATATCTTTGACATCGCCGGCGAGTACGCCACCTTGAATCGCTGCACCGAGGGCAACGACTTCATCAGGGTTGACGGAGTGGTTGCTGCGTTTTCCAAAGAACTTCTCAACTCTTTCCTGTACCAAAGGAATTCGCGTTGAGCCACCGACTAGGACGATCTCATCGATTTCGCTTGTGTCTTTTCCCGCGTCCTTCAGTGCGCGTTTGCAAGGCTCAATCGTTTTATCTACGATATCGGCAATCATAGACTCAAATTTAGCCCTTGATAAGCGAACGTTTAGGTGTTTGGGGCCAGATGCGTCTGCCGTTAAGAAGGGGAGGTTGATGTCTGTTTCGGTAATCGTTGAAAGCTCGATTTTCGCCTTCTCAGCGGCGTCTCGTAGTCTTTGCAATACCATTTTATCCTTCGCCACATCGATGCCGGAATCCTTCTTAAACTCGGCTACCAACCAATCGATGATGAGCTCATCGATGTTGTCGCCGCCAAGGTGAGTGTCACCATTGGTTGAAATAACTTCGACAACGTTGTCGCCTACTTCCAGGATCGAGATATCGAAGGTGCCACCGCCAAAGTCATAAACAGCGATGGTTTCGTCCTTCTTTTTGTCGAGTCCGTAGGCGAGCGCTGCTGCGGTGGGCTCGTTGATGATGCGACGAACGTTGAGACCCGCGATCTTGCCGGCATCCTTTGTTGCTTGTCGCTGCGAGTCGTTAAAGTAGGCGGGAACCGTAATGACAGCTTCCGTCACCGTTTGGCCCAAGTATTTCTCGGCAGCACGTTTTAGCTTTTGAAGAACCTTCGCGCTGATTTCGGGTGATGTGTAGGTGTTGCCGCGAGCTTGGAAACCGATAACGCCGTTAGCAGCTTCGGTAACCTTAAAAGGCATCTTCATCACTTCTTCGAGTCGCTCAGAATATTTTGAACCAATGAAACGCTTGGCGCTAAAAATCGTGTTTTCGTGGTTCGTAATAGCTTGGCGGCGCGCAATCTGGCCCACCAAAATTTCGCCCTTATCATCGAAAGCAACGACGGATGGTGTCGTGCGCGAACCCTCTTCGTTCGTAATAACTTTGGGCTCGTTACCTTCCATGATCGCCACAACGCTGTTTGTTGTTCCTAAGTCAATACCAATAATTTTTGCCATCTTATCTCCTTGTTAAAGCTCATAGCTATACTAAAATCACTTCGTAGTTGACGGCGCATCTTCAGCACCGCAACCATTCACTATATTTAAGAGCTAAACACGTGAGTGACGTGGTCAAGGAAAAGGCATCTCACTTTTCTGATTTTCGTTAAATCTTGGCTGCGCCGCGCTCAGAGTTGCGCGCTAAAATCAGGGTTTTGCCCATATAGCGCTAAAATCAGGGTTTTGCCCATACAGCGTGAACGGGCACGTTCTGCTCGCGTCATGGTGTGGCTTCACTTTGCTTCACTATTTTAATCGCTCTCTTTGAGCGCCAAAACATGTTTCAGGCTTCAGCTCGATCGTTTCATAACACAGTGTATATCCACTCACTGATTAAACGAGCGATTTAAGAGATAGATCCCTGTGGGCGCATCGACGAACAAGCTTCTATTATAATGGATAAAACTTTGGGGGTTCATAAAGAGCGGGAGTTGGCCCTCGATTTTTCCGCTTTGCGGGTTGATCACATATAGCGCGCCCTTCATCAAGAGCAAAAGCAAGTCTTCATAGTTTATCGCGTCGCGCGGAATGTCGGCGGTATAAAAGCTCCAAAGCGTTTCGTGGCTTCGCAAATCCAGCGCGATAAGGCGCGCACCCACATCATAAATCAACGCTTTCTCGCCGTGAAGGCAGTGCAAAAAATCCCCCGCAAAGCTCTGTTGTTCCCACAAAATCTGATGCGTCTCTAAGTCGTAGGCGTAGAAAAGGCCATGTTTTGGCGAAAATATTAAAATATTTCCCGAAACACAATAACGCGCAGGGCTCCAGTGAAGCGTTGCCTTAGACGTTTCCCACACACGGTGTGACAACAAATCGCCCTCGGGGTTAAAGACGTAAATCCCTTGCTCCAAGGCGAGTACCAAATTCTCTCCATGCACTGTCATCGCTCGCAGCGAAGCGCTGGCGCTGTACGCCTCCCACAAAGGGACACCACTACTGGGGTTTAAACAGTAGATCCGAAAAGATTTCGCTTCTTCTACATCCTGCTTGTTGTAAAGGCAAAGATAAGAATCTTGCAATAAAAAGTGCAGCTTGCTCAAACCCGCCTTGGTATCAAAGGGGATTCTGCTCTTCCAAGCATGTGTCGAGGTTTTAGGTTGGTAAATGAGATCCAACGAATTTGCCGCTCGCGCACTCGCAATGAAGGTGGCGCGCTTGCTACAATGTAGCCCAAGAATTTTTGACGCCTGAAAGGCTAGAGGACGCGATTTTGGCGCGTACAAAAAATGCAGCAAATACTGCCCCTCAGAACTCGACAAAACACAGGCATCGGCAAAATACTCTTGATCTTCTGCCGCGATGTAAGGCTTCGCATCGGGAGTAAACACAGCAGGATTAAAACTCAAGCGCTGCGGTAAGGAGTTTAAAACTTTCTCATCACTGAGCACCAAACTGGGCAATGCCTCCCCAAATCTACGCCAAAATGCGTTGTTAACCGCTAAGTTCTCCTCTGGCGCCTGCTCATCGCGATAAGTTAAAGTCCAGCTCTGCCAGTTGCTAGCAAAACCCCGCGGCACCTGCAGCGACAAGTTAATCTCGAAGTGGTAGGCATAGCGCGTAGGGATCGTCTTGTTTGGTTTTTTAATGCGCAGAACCACTCGCTTAAAGTCAACACGCATCGTCGCCCACGCACTATCACTACGCTCTCGACTCTTGGCTCGCTGCAAAGCATAAGGCTCCGCGACGTGGCGCTGCAGTGTTTGCAAAATTCGCTCTTCAATGTTTTCCCCCTGCATGCGACCCAAGCCACTCGTGTTTAATCTGGTAGTTAGCCAAATATATCGAACTTCATTCGGCTCTCCCTCGGCTTTGGCGGCAGAACTATATTGTTTTAACGCAATTAACGATTGCGCCCCCTCGGCAGCTTGACTCAAACTATGAGACTTAAACTGTTGCCCCATCTCGCGCGATTCATGCTCTTGCTCTGTAGCGGGTGGTTCTTTTGGATTGCATGCAAGAGAAAAAGATAAGCCAAAAAGCGCAATTGCGACGAATTTTGCGCAACGCCGAGCTAAAAAGCCCAGTCGAAGCGCAAGTTTGTGAAATAAGCGCGAAACAAAGCGCGAATCGCGCTGGCTACTTAATGGTAAAAATAACGTTTGAGTTTTCTTTAAGCGCTTTGGGATTGGCTCGCTCTGGAATAATGGCAATGCACGAAGTGGCGCGGCAGTCTGTGGTTTCGATCTTGAGGCCGCCGTTTTCGATATAGCCGACATCCCCTGTGTTAACTCCAAATTTTGTTCCAGCATTGCGAATTGTTATTTTTGCAGACCCATCCGTTTGGGGCGTAATGATCGAAATGAAGCCTTTGACAGTTTTGGCGCCAGCTTTAGGTGGGGGCGTAGGGCGGCTCTCAGTCTTTGCAGGCGTACGCGTGGTTTTGCGCGGGCGCCGCGGACTTGCCACGGGCTCCTCCACCTCTGGCTCCTCGATCTCCGCGATGACGGGCTGCGTCGGGTTGGCCGTGTATTGCGTCCCAATGGTGTAAATGGATTTGCCCGAAACTGCGTAGGTTTTAAAGTAATAGATGCCCTTTTCGACTGGCACGGATTTGAGTTGATAGAAGCTTTGGTTTGGGTTGAACGATTCGGTTATTAGTGTTCGTTCGTTGTAGTCGTAAATGCTCCAGCCGCCCTGTATGGTTCCCGGCGTGTCGATGTTGATGGAGATCGACATTTGGCCGGCTTCAGGCACGATGATGTAGCGCCAATCTTCCATATCGCCCGCGTTCACGTCCAATCGGTCGTCGATTTGTGGCATACCGAAAATCAAGCCCAAGGCTTTCTCTTTGCTCGAGTCTGAGTCAATGATGGTGCCGGTTTGCGTCTCAATGGGGGCATTGCTCTGCTCGGTTTCGCCGACTACACAGGCTCCAAGATGCAAAATTCCAATAGCTGCAACAAATGAGAATAAAATAACGCGATACACTGCGTTCTCCTTATTTTTGCTCGATAAATACTAAAGTAATCATATTTTCGAAGCTATGAACTTTTTGGTCGGGGGGAAGTCTCCCCCCGCGCACAAGCTTCCCACAAAATGCGCTAAGAATCGCAAAAGTTTGTGCGTCGTTTTCGCTATTCGCTCAACCACCGCACAAACTGCGATTCTAGGCGCCTTTTGTGGGTGATCTTGCGCTCCCCCCTCTGATGCATTGCTGCACAACTCGTGGGGGCAAAAAATAAATTTGCAGAGTTCCTGCACCTACGAGCTTGGCTACAAAACGACAGCAAGCCCACCTTAAAGCTAACCTAAAGCCAGCTAGTCGTCAAGTTCGTGCTAGCTTTTAGCCCCTAAGCTATCTTTGCTACATGTGCTGGGGTAGAAGCTTAGAAAGTAGAGCTTAAAAAGCTTTGCAATAGCATGGATAATGCTTAGTAATGCGAGGACTTAGGTGAGAGTTTAGACCTAAGCCACAACACAAATACGAGGAGTTGCGATGTTAAAGCCGCTAAAGAAGTTAGCAAAAGCCGATCTTGAAGGTCCAGTGTTTTTAATCGTTTTAGACGGAATTGGCGAAGGCCGAGGCGACGAGAGCGATGCTGTGCATTTGGCGAGGACGCCAGTGTTTGATTTGTTGGATCGCGAGGCTAAGCGTTGTTCGCTTTTTGCGCACGGAACGCATGTCGGTATGCCCTCTGACGCAGATATGGGGAACTCCGAAGTTGGGCACAACGCAATTGGTGCGGGACGCGTATTTTCGCAAGGCGCTAGTCTTGTGGAAGAAGCCGTTAAGTCAGAGCGCCTCTTTCAATCCGAAACTTGGCATTGGCTGCGCGACGGCCTGAAAGAAACGGGGACGCTGCACTTTATTGGGCTACTGTCGGATGGAAACGTTCACTCACACGTTTCGCATCTTTACGCGATGATTGAACGCGCGGATCTTGAAGGAATCTGCTCCGTTTGTGTACACCCGCTACTGGACGGACGCGACGTCGGTTCCACTACGGCTCTTGACTATATCCTCCCGCTAGAAGCGCGCCTAGCCAGAATTAACGCAAAACCAGGCCGCAACTACCGCATCGCCTCAGGTGGTGGTCGCATGAACGTTACGATGGATCGTTACGAAGCGGACTGGAGTATTGTAGAGCGCGGTTGGTCTGCGCATGTACGCGGTGAGGGGCGACAATTCGCTACCGCAGGCGAGGCTATTACGACCTACCGCGAGGAGAATGAAGGCATTAGCGATCAGCAGCTGCCACCCTTTGTTATTGCCAAAAACGGCGAGCCTGTGGGGCGAATTCTCGACGGCGATTCTGTTGTGTTCTTTAACTTCCGCGGCGATCGCGCCATCGAAATATCAAAAGCCTTTGAACTCGATGACTTCAGCGCTTTCGATCGTAAAGTACGCCCCAACGTTCGCTTCGCGGGCATGATGCAATACGACGGCGACACGCATCTTCCCAAAAACTTCCTCGTTTCACCACCCGCCATCGATAGAACCCTAGGCGAGTATTTGGCTGCAACAGGCTTAAAGCAACTCGCCGTGGCGGAAACACAAAAGTATGGCCACGTTACCTACTTCTGGAACGGCAACCGATCGGGCTATTTCAATGAGTCACTTGAGCGCTACATCGAAGTTCCAAGTGATCGCGTTGATTTCTCCGAGCGACCGTGGATGAAAGCCGCCGAGGTCACCGATGCCGTTATAGAGGCATTAAATAAAGACAAGTACGATTTCGTTCGCATTAACTACGCCAATGGCGACATGGTCGGGCACACCGGAAACCGCGAAGCGACCATCATTGCAGTGGAAGCTGTAAACCTTGCCTTAGGGCGCTTGCTCAAAAAAATCAAAGAAATCAAGGGTGTAGCCATAATCACCGCAGACCACGGTAACGCCGACGAAATGTACCAGTGGAACAAAAAGACCAATGACTTCATTCGCGACGAAAACGGCGTACCTGTTGAACTTACAAGTCACACTCTCAACAAAGTACCCTGCTGGTTCTACGACCCTGCTAAACAATGCGATTTACAAATCAACGACTCGCTTGAACCAAAACGCCTATCGAACCTTGCGGCAAGTGTCTTGACGCTGCTCGGCTACGAAATTCCAAGCGAATACGAAGCATCACTTATATAGTTATCGAGGAGCGCGATGTACCCTGTACTTTTTGGTGAAGACATTTGGGCGCTGCCCTCCTACTTCGCCATGCTTATGCTAGGATTTTTTGTTGGCGTAATTTTACTACAACGACAAGCCATGGCGGCGGGTTGGGATGGAGCAAAGATCATCGATCTCTCCCTAATCCTTATTGTTGCAAGCATAGTCGGGGCGCGCGTCTTCCACGTTCTATTCGATGGTTTTTTCATGGAGTACATCGCCTTATGCAGCGATCCCGCATCTTTAGCGAAAACCTTGCCCAGCGGCGCAGCGTGTACTTCGGATGCGCAGTGTTTAGCGGCACAAAATTCGGGCGTCGACATCGGTGCCCTCTGCCACGCAGGACAATGCCAGCCTGAGAAAGACTGCTTTAGAGCGCTCAAATTTTGGTCTGGCGGTTTAACCTACTATGGTGGCTTCATCTTCGCAGTTATCAGCGCATACATCGTAGCGCGGCGAAAAGGGTGGTCGTTTCTAACGTTGTCGGACTTTGCAGCTCCCAGTATCGCGCTAGGTCTTGGTTTTGGTCGCATTGGTTGCTTTTTAGCGGGCTGCTGCTTTGGTGCCAGAAGTGAATTGCCTTGGGCTATGCACTTTCCCCAGTACAGCGACGCTTGGCGTTACCACGCAGAGCACTATCCAGAAGAATTAGCCGCACACGCAAAACACGGCATCATGGAGTCTTTGGCCGTACACCCAACACAACTTTACGAATCTTTTGGCTCCTTTGCGATTTTTGCCTTCCTTTGGTTTTACCTGCGAAAACGCAAGCGCTACGAAGGGGATGCTATCGCATTTTTGCTTATTTCTTACGCCGTTTTGCGCTTTAGCATCGAATTTGTGCGCGCCGACGCGCGCGGGGGCTACATTCTATCGACATCGCAGTGGATATCGCTGCCACTTTTGGCATTGGGCATATTCATAATGTGGCATGCTAGAAAGCAAAAGACGCTTTAAGAAGACTCTTTTTTTCTGTGCAAAGCGTGTGATTTTTAGCGAAACTGATTATTTTAGAGAGCTTTACACGGGGGGAAACCCTTTTCTTTGGCACAAAGAAAAGATGTTTTCCCCCGTACCCCCCTTCCCCAAAGAAAGCACTCTTTTAAGCGCTTTTCGAATAAAATGTCATTCCATCTTCACCTTGCCTTATTTTGTTAGCATTTTTAGCTTGTATTTCTCTACAAAATGTCTCATTTTGTTTAAAACTGTATCGGATTTGTAAAATTAAATTCACTATTTCTAGCCGTGCAAAGGTCTCTATTTAATTCGATAATGCCGATGAGCGCTCTTTCTCGTTTACAAAAATGCTGAGTGTTCGCAGAGGGGGTAGCGCAAGATCACCCAAAGAATTCGCTTGGTGACGCATTTTGTGCGGCGGTTAAGCGAATAGCTTAAACGTCGCACAAAAAAATGCGGAACTTAGCGAATTATGCGGGAAGCTTGCGCGTAGGGGGAGACTTCCCCCACAAAAATAAAAACTTAAAAACAACGATTCTTGGAGCCGTGCAAAGCTATCCCTTTGAAGATCGCTTTGTATTCAACTTTGAGCAGCGCTATGCGTATGCTATAGAAGCATAGCTTTTGGGGGTTCAAGCGTAGGCTTTGCATGGAAAGAGCGTTCTTGTGCAAAGCATCCCCGAGAGCAAAAAATGTCGATAACACAAAGTATGAGAGTGTTTTTGTTCAGATATTAATAGGAAGAGTATGGCGTACGAACCGAGCAAAATTGAAGGGAAATGGCAGGATTACTGGCTTGAGAACAAAACGTTTAAGGCCGTAGACTTTAGTGAGAAGCCGAAATATTACATTTTGGATATGTTTCCGTATCCGTCGGGTTCGGGGCTTCATGTGGGGCACCCAGAGGGGTACACGGCATCGGATATTATTGCGCGATACAAGAAGATGCTTGGTTTTAACGTGCTGCACCCGATGGGTTGGGACGCGTTTGGGCTTCCAGCGGAGCAGTATGCCATCAAGACGGGGACGCATCCGCGTGAGACGACGGAGTTAAACATTGAAAACTTTCGGCGCCAAATTCGCTCGCTCGGCTTTGCCTATGACTGGGACCGCGAGATTAATACAACGGATCCAGAGTATTACCGATGGACGCAGTGGATTTTTTTACAGCTCTATAAGCGCGGCTTGGCGTATGTGGCGTATGCGCCTGTGAATTGGTGCCCGGCTCTCGGGACGGTGCTTGCGAACGAGGAGGTCGTCGACGGTAAGTCTGAGGTGGGCGGCTATGAGGTGGTGCGAAAACCGATGCGCCAGTGGATGCTCAAGATTACGGAGTATGCGCAGCGCCTGCTCGATGACCTTGAGACTTTGGATTGGCCCGAAAAAATCAAGGCAATGCAACGCAATTGGATTGGGCAGTCGATGGGGGCTGAACTCGATTTTTCCTTAGCGGCAACGTCTCCTGTCCAAGCGAATATCCGTGTATTTACGACTCGCCCCGACACCTTATTTGGGGCGACTTTTATGGTCTTGTCGCCAGAGCACGCGCTCGTCGATGCGATTTGCACCGATGCACAACGCGCGGAGGTTGAAGCCTACAAAGAAGAAGCGGCCAAGAAATCCGACCTTGAGCGTACGGACTTGGCTAAGGAAAAGACAGGCGTTTTTACCGGCGCATATGCCGTAAACCCTGTAAACAACAAGGAAATTCCGATTTGGATCGCCGACTACGTGCTGGCGAGCTATGGTACTGGCGCGATCATGTCGGTTCCTGGGCATGACACGCGGGACTGGGAGTTTGCCAAGCAGTTCGGGCTTCCTATAGTCGAAGTCATTTCGGGTGGTGACGTGACTGTCGAGGCTTACACGGGGGATGGAACGTTGGTAAACAGCGCATTTTTAGACGGCAAGAGCACTAAAGATGCGAAGGACGCAATGATCGCGTGGCTAGAGTCTAAGGCGATTGGAAAGGCGGCAATCAATTATAAACTACGCGATTGGCTCTTTTCGAGGCAGCGCTATTGGGGAGAGCCGTTTCCCATCATTTGGGACAAATACGGGAATCATCATCCGCTACCTGAAGAGGCGCTACCACTGCGCTTACCCGAGGTCAGCAGTTACGAGCCCTCGGGTACAGGCGAAAGCCCGCTAGATACGATTACGGAATGGGTGGAAGTCGAGAATGGACGCAGGGAGACCAATACCATGCCGCAGTGGGCGGGTTCTTGCTGGTATTACTTGCGATACATCGATCCGCACAACGATAAAGCACCCTTCGATCTTGAGAAGGAAAAGTACTGGATGCCTGTGGATTTTTACATCGGTGGCGCAGAACACGCAGTTTTGCACTTACTGTATGCGCGGTTTTGGCACAAAGTTTTGTACGACATCGGTTTGGTGCACACCAAAGAGCCATTCCAGCGCTTGTATAACCAAGGCATGATCCTTGGCTACGCCTACAAAGACAAGGATGGCGCCTACGTGCATGTAGATAACGTCGAGAAGCGCGCAGACTCAGTCGTCAGTAAGCTCACCGGCGAAACGCTACAAATGCAGATCGAAAAGATGTCCAAATCACGTGGTAACGTGGTCAATCCAGACGATGTTGTTCGCGAATTTGGCGCAGATAGCTTGCGGCTATACGAAATGTTTATGGGACCACTGGAACAGGTTAAACCTTGGGATACCGATGGCGTTTCGGGTGTGCACCGCTTTTTGACACGGTGCTGGCGTCTCCTCGTAAACGACGAAGATGAAGACAAGCCGCGAGCGCATGAACGCATAAAAGAATCGGCGATGGACTCAGAAACTACGACGATTTTGCATCAAAGCATTAAAAAAATCGGTGTTGATATCGAAAACCTACATTTTAATACCGCAATTTCGCAATTAATGGTTTTATTAAACCACTTGAGCAAACTTGCCGTTCTCCCGCGGGAAGCCGCAGAAACACTCGTTTTGCTACTCTCACCTTTTGCACCACACATCGCTGAAGAGCTCTGGGAGCTACTCGGACATGCCCCCAGCATTTCGCAGCAGCCTTGGCCAAGCTATGATGAAAGCAAAACGGTCTTGCAAACCATTACGATGGCTATACAAGTACAGGGTAAACTGCGAGGTACTATCAGCGTTAGCAAAGACGAAGAACGCGAAACGATCTTGTCATTAGCTAAAGAAATCCCCGCGGTAGCAAAACAATTGGAGAATAAAGAGATAAAGAAGACTATTTTAGTTCCCAACAAGATCGTTAACTTTATTGTTGGCTAAAAATAGCTAGACTAAAGCTAAAAAGTCAGGCGAGTCTTCAAAATAAAAATCAGTAAAATCAAGGCACTACACAGAAGAAGGGTTCTAAGGGCGTAAGCCCTTAGCGGGGCGTGGGGCAGCGCCCCACAGAAGAAGCGGGGCGTGGGGCAGCGCCCTACTTATGGATCAAAGCAAAACTTATGGGCTCAGAACTTAAAGAACTCGTGGCGCATATGCGTCACGATCTCATCAAACACCTCGATTTACCAGATCCAGATCGAAGTATGGGCTTAAGCGAATGGCAGTTTTTGCTGCGAAAGCTATACGATGCCAATAGCGGTATTACTGCGCTCGCGCCGGTTTGGGTTCATAAAGTCGAGAGTTCAAGCCAATTTCATTCAAGCCTTGGCGAGCCGCTCCAAGTGTTGACGAGCGCTGTGCAGCGCCTCCGAGAGCAAGAAGAAGCACTACGTGCCTGTGCAAGAGAAGAAGCGCGGGTGCCAGAAGCGGTTTGCGATCTACTTTGGAGTTTGCGTCAAGCTGTACTTGATTTGGAGGAGATAATCACGCTAACTAGCGATTTGACGAGCGATGCCGAACTGCTCAATGACGCATTTTTTGCGGATTGGCCAGAGACTGCAGCAAAGGAGCGGGAGCAGCCCAATCAAGAGCAAAAACCAGAGCGTAAAATCCGCGTCCTCATCGTTGATGACCGTCCCTATATGGTGGAGCGGCTCACGGCGAAGCGCGAGTTTTTGGAGCGCATTGACTGGGTTCGTCTCCACGATGCCGACCTTTGGGCCAGCGGTGATAATCGTAGAGCTAGACACTACGCAGAACTACTCGCCACGCTTCAGCGCTGCGACAACGAATCAAAGCCTGTTGACGTGCTTTTGATGGATTTGCGCTTCGACGATTTGCCTAGCGAAGAGTTGCTTAAAATTCCAGAGATCGCCATTTTAAACAACGATAGTTCGATAAAATCGCTTCAAGGCCTTATTATGGCTAGGCAACTACGCTTAAACCCGCGTTATGCCTCGATCCCCATCGTCCTGATGACCGCGCGTACGCGTTTGCCCGCGGGCGCCGATTTGTTGCTTGATGGCTTAGACGGGTTACAGTTTGTCGACGACGAGGCCAGTATTGATTTGCTGGTCAATCGCGTTGTAGGCGCTGCAAAACGGGGTGAGTTAGCAAACGATGAAGGCGACTTTTTTTGGGGAAAAAACGCACGAATGCAAAAAATTCGTCGCGATGTCGAACTGCTCAGCCAAGGACCGCGTACTATTATTTTAACGGGACCCTCGGGTAGTGGCAAAAGTTATTTGGTTGAACACGTAATACTCCCCCTCAGCGGTCGAAAAAAATTAGTGACCTTAGACCTTTCCTCTATTCCCGATTCATTGGTTGAGAGCGAGCTCTTTGGGCATGCCAAAGGCGCATTTTCGGGCGCTGACAGGGAACGCATCGGTCTTGCCGAAGAAGCCGAAGGCGGTATATTGTTTCTAGACGAGATAGGTAACTTATCGCTAGAGAACCAGCGTAAACTCCTGTTGTTTTTGCAAGACAAAATGGTTCGCAAAGTCGGCGCAAGTCATCGTTCGGCACGCGAAGTCGATGTCAAAGTCGTTGCCGCCACCCATCTCGATCTTGCAGGAGAAGTCGAGGCAAAACGCTTTCGCTTTGATCTTTACATGCGATTACGCCCCGCCACCCAGATCAAGTTGCCCAGCCTTGCCGAACGGCGTGAAGATATAGAGAACTTCCTCGTAAACATCTTCAAGCGCATGCTTTCTAGTGACGATATGCGCCATTTGGTCGAAAAACTCGCACTGCGCTGTGCAACATCAAGCAAAAGCCAAATTATATTTGGCTCTGACCCTGTAGAACCGAACATCATCAACGTTCGCTTTCCCGTGGCAACACTAGAGGCGCTTCGTAACTACGCTTGGCCTGGTAATACACGCGAGATGGAAAGTACCCTAGACGCACTCATGCTCAAAGCGTTCTCGGAGGCCAGCGAAGCTCAGTATCCACAACCAGTGCTGGAGATTGACCACTACTACGCACTGACGCTACTTGGTTCACTACAGCGCCAAAACGCCAACAAGACCCTAGCTATCGATGCCACGACACAAGTCAAGAAAAGCACAAGCAGCGCTATAACGCATGAATATGCGAGCCAAACCGTTCAGAGCCAAAGCACCGCTTTATCGAACCAAAATATTGAACTTCCCGTCAAAGATCTCAAAGAGCTGCGACAACAACTCGAAATGAAGTTCTATCACGAACTTATGCAAAAACACGATCGCAACAGTAACGCCATGAGCGAGGAAATATTTGGCAAAAGCTCCGATAGCCTGCGACACAAGCTCGTCGTGCGAATGAACCAACTCGGGATTAAGTTGCGGGAGGATTAAGCCTCAGCATTACGTATTTCTTTTGAGTTTGGGCGGGGGGAACCTTTTTTCTTTTTGCAAAAGAAAAAAGGTTCCCCCCGCACCCCCCTCCAAAAAAGAAAGCACTATTTTAAGCTCTTTTCGAATAAAATGTCATTCTATCTTCTACCTGCCTTATTTAATTAGGGGAGTGTCAAGTTCTTTGTGTAAACTCACGTTTACCTACTCATTCCTAACGCCATCCCATCCAGGGTGCAAAATATCCAGTTGTCCTCTTATCGTTG
>JBBAEA010000058.1:0-20067 GCA_041656175.1 Bradymonadales bacterium
GGGATGCAGGTGGGGAGAGAGGAGGGGATGGAGATGGGGATGCGGGTGGGGAGAGAGGAGGGGATGCAGGTGGGGAGAGAGGAGGGAAGATTAGAGGAACGCAAGGTTATGCTCGAGCAGGCAGCAAAAATATTTGCCGAGATGGGTTTAAGTCAAGAGGAAATTGCGGAAAAGCTAGAGCGAATGTGACGATTGATGTGGTGAGAGGGGGTAGCGCAAGATCGCCTGAGGTATTCGCATAGTGAAGCCATTTTTGCCTTGGATCGGCGAGTAGCCGATACAAGGCAAAAGTGAGCGACACTTAGCGAATAACGAAGGAAGCTTGCGCGTAGGGGGACACTTCCCCCACAAAAAAAATCACGTAAATATCGAGATAATCAGAGTTTGCTTAGGCAAAGTGAATAAGAGTTCATGGCACTGAACTTGCGCACCGCAGCCCAATGACGCTGCTACGGTGATCGGGGCGTTCGTTGGCGCGATACGCGACACGCAAGCGGCTGCCGTAGGTGCCCCAGCCACCACCGCGTATATCACGATCCTGACCACTTGCAGGTTCCGTGGGGTTGGTCACAGCAGCCGATGTATACGATCGATACCACCAATCACTTGTCCACTCCCAAAGGTTCCCTGTCATATCGTATAGCCCGTCGGGTGACTTCCCCGACGGGAACTGATCCACTGGCGAAGTGGAGTCAAAACCATCATTGCAATTCGAATCATAGCAATTTGCCCTAGCAGTTGTTGGCGTCCACTCCACCTCCGTACAAACGTCATTCCACGATGCTGGGCATTCATTACCCCACGGAAAGCGTCGATGCGTCGTTCCCTTAGCAGCTCGCTCCCACTCTGCCTCGGTCGGTAGGCGCCCCCCTGCCCACTCACAATAAGCTTTTGCTTGCTCCCAATCCACGCAATTAATCGGGTGCTTTTCTTTTCCTGCTACATCATAGGTGCACTCGCCCCTGTGTCTGCAGCAGTGCAGCTCCCTGCTTCTACACAGAGCTTATACGAAGCCGCTGTAACCAAATAACGATCCATCATATAGGCGTTTAAAGTTACTTCGTGACTCGGTTGCTCATTAGTATTACCCCAACTGTCGCTATCGGGGCGCCCCATGATAAAGGTCGTTGTTCTTCCCGATGCAGGAATTCTAACGCGATCGGGCTTCGAACAATCCTGCCCCAGCCATGTTATGGGGCAAGAACATGTATTAGGCGCTGTACATGTACCACCGTTTTTGCAACTAGGGCTACAGACGGGCGTTGCACATGTATCGCCGCTCCAACCCGCAGTGCATGTACAAGTATTGGGAGCGCTGCACGTACCGCCATTTTGGCAAGCTTCGGCGCAAAACGGCTTACATTCTGCATCAATGCATTGATAGCCATCATCGCACTTATTGTCTTGACCAATTAAAGAACAAGCACCGCAGTGCAGGGGATCATTATTAGGATTAATACAAGCTTCGCCGCAAGGCACATAGCCCTCAGCACATTCAGTTGCACACTCACCGTTACTACAACGTAAGCCCGACATACACTTTACGCCCCTACCCTCGGCTGCGCAACCGCCACAGTTTTCATTATCGCTTTGCGGGTTAACGCAAACCCCACCGCAGCTAATTTGTGGCGAGGGGCATATTAACTGGCAGTAGCCATTTTTACACGATACACCCTCAGCACAACGACTACCCGTACCGTCGTAAAAACAGCCACCGCAGTTATTCGTATCTGTGCTAACATCAATACAAGTGGCAGCATTATTAGCATCCAAACATGCGCTTTGGTGTTCCTCACAGCGTTCCTTGCAAGCAAACTCAATAATTCCTTCGCCCAAGCCAACGGGGCGGCACACTCTTTCATTAGTACAACGCCCCTTCTTGACCCCATAATCAAGCTCACTGCCCATCTCGCATTTGCCCGCTTCTCGCATTTCATCAAAACTGCACTCATCCATGTCATCGGGGCAACAACGCGCATCACGCGGTGGGCACACACCTTCTTGATCTGGTGTAAAATTGAGAGCTTCACCTGTCTCGCAAGATAAAATAAGGAACAATGCCATGAACAAGAAACAAAATACACTTATCGTTGGTTTTCTTTGCACAAAATAAATCCGCTTAAGCATCTTAGCAGCCCTCCGCCAAAACAACGCCCAAGCTGTTTTAACATTACAACGCAAGCTGTGCAAATGCTTCTGTGTCGTTGCCCAGCTCGCCTTGCTTACGCGGGGTCGAGCTAAGTTCGACTCATAGCAAAAGCTGCATTTCTATTGCGTAAAAGCAGGGCTTATGGAGGCTCTGCTCTATTGGAAAGCTCTGCACAATGCACAAACAGTAGAGAAAGCTTACAAAGCTGCCCCTTGATTAAAACAAAACAACGAAAATCAGGCGGGTTTTCAAAATAAAGTCAATAAAATCAATAATCTACATACAAAAGCGGGTTCTAAGGGCGAGACGGGGTTTGGGGCGGTAGCCCCAATGAATCAGTGTTTCCAAAAGGGCTTCACCCCGAGCAAAGCTCTCGCTAAACTTTTTATAAAAAAGCGCGCAAACTTAGACGATCGGCTAAGTTGGGGCTTGCTTGCATTATCGGGGATCATTCGTTAAAGAATTTAGCAAAGCTGCGGGAATTCCGACAGCTAAGAGTTCTATCCTAGTAAGCGAGCCAATGTTTCTTATCTCTTTTGCTTTTTTTTGTTTCGTATTTTTCTTCGTGATGTACGTGCGCTTGCTACGTCCACTGCGCCTACGTCCGCTCTACAGCGCGCTCGTAAGTGTCGCACTGTTCTTTGTGAGTTTTGCCCCATTTGTTGCGATGTATTCCTTGCGTTGGATAGAGCGCGGGCGAGCTTTCGATCTCTTTGTCGAAATCTGCTTCGTAGTCATGGTCTTTACCGTCTATCTTTTTTTATATATCCTTACACGAGATATAGCATACTATTTATGGCGTATATTACGCGGCTTTAAGCGTTTATTTATCAACAATAAATCACCAAAGGAATCCCCGCAGGCAGAATCCGCCGTGACAAGAAGGGAGTTTTTGTTCAACGTTTCAAGCCTAACCATGCTTGGGGCTGCGGCCATCACTACCCCGGTCTCTTTTTATCATGCAAAGCACAACTGGGTGTTGCGGCGCGAAACGCTATTCATCCCAACGCTGCCTAAGCATCTCGATGGGTTTAAGATAGCACATCTCTCAGACATACACGCGAGTAGCACCATCACACGAAAATACGTCGATGCAATAGTCCAAGACTGTAATAAGCTAAATCCAGATATGGTTGCTCTCACCGGCGACCTCGCCGATGGCTTTCCCGAAGTCATTGGCCCAGAGCTCGAACCCCTAACTAAACTTAAGTCAAAGTACGGCGCTTACTATTGTTGCGGAAACCACGAAAATATGTGGGACGGCGAGGGTTGGCGAAAAGTTGTGGAGTCATACGGAGTACATGTATTTCGTAATGAACACGTTATTTTACAAAACGTAGCGGGAGGTGCGTTAGCCATCGCTGGCGTTATCGATCACCGCGGTGATAGGAAGTACAAAATAAAGTCTTCCCCCGAACAAGCTCTAAAATCCGTCCCCAAAGACATCTACACAATTATGCTCGTACACCAGCCAAAATCCGTGAATCCCTCTATAGAAAACGGCGCCGACCTCGTTTTAGTAGGACACACCCATGGCGGTCAAGTCTTCCCCCTTACTTTACTAATGCCCTATATACACGAGTACAACCACGGGGTGTATAAACGCGATCAAAGCTATATCAACGTTTCATGTGGTACGGGCTATTGGGGGCCACCTATGCGGCTGGGCATGTCTGCAGAGATCGTCGAAATAACGCTAAGACGCGCCTCAGAGCATGCTTAGGGATGCTACGATTCACGCTGCAATCTTGCTATAAAGAAACCGTCGCAGTGATACTCATGTGGAAGGATTTGCAGCATTGGCGCGCCTTTGGCAATAGCAATAACAGGAGGAAGAGGAGAGAGTTTAAAGTTTGGCTGCTCTTGTAAAAAGCTCTCGATCTGCGATGTCGTCTCTTCTTTCGTAAGCGTGCAGACCGCGTAAATTAAGATCCCGCCAACACGTAAGTGTTTCGAGACTTGCTTTAACAAAGTTTTTTGTAGCTCCGCTAAACTATGAATATCATCAAGTGTTTTACTCCACTTCCCCTCGGGGTGGCGACGAAGGACGCCTAAGCCAGAGCAAGGAGCATCAAGCACTATCCCCGAGAACGGCGCATGCGATATAGAACCTCCCGCCGTCAAGTCCATCGCCCGCGTATAGAGCGCTTGCGCTGGAAAGGCGCGTTTTTGTTCATGGCGAAGCCGCTCTAGCTTATTCTCAAATAAATCCGTACACACAAGCTGCATCTGCAGCGACTGGCTCTGGGCAATATCCATCAAGTGCATCGCCTTGCCCCCTTGGCCCGCGCACGCGTCCCAAACGCTGAGACGCCCATCCTCTGCGCGCACAAGCGCGTTAAAATCCCCCAACGCCAAAGATACGAGTTGAGCCCCCTCATCCTGTACAGCGCACAAATTCTGTGAAAGCGCATCTTTGAGCTTCTGCTCAAAGCGCTGCACCAAAAGCCCCGCGGGCACAAGAGAGGAACGCTCCGCTTCTAGTTCTTTCGCAAGCGCGTCTATGCTAACTTTTGCCAAATTTACACGCATGCTGTTTTTGGGAGTTTCGTTATAACTTTGTGCAATCTTTTGCGCCAAACTCGCCCCAAACTGATCCCAGAGCAGTTTGGCCAAATCATCCGATAGACTCTCGCGAACGGCGAAATCCTTGAGCGCATCCCCCAACGAGGGAAGCTCCCCCTTGGCTATGGGCAAAATTTTTCGCAATAAAGCGTTACAAAAACCTGCCGCCTTCATCCCCCGCTTAAACTTTATGACGTCAACACTCGTTTTTATGACGGCATGCGCGGGTACGCGGTCTAAAAAACGCAATTGATATAGCGCAGCCCTAAGCGTTGCGCGCATAAAGGGATCGGTGTTTTGGGCAAAATCCGCATGCACTTGCTCCCAGAGCGCATCGATCAAGCGAATATTCGAGATAGTGCCATAAACTACACGCGTCACCAAACGCCTATCAGCAGGACTAAGGGCAGCGGATTTAAGCGCCGAGTCCAACGCAATGTTTGAGTACGCTCCTTCTTCAACACGTTGGAGCACTGCTGAAACAATGGAACGGGGATTTTTTTTCTTCACAGCGACCCCACTTAGTTAGTGTTCCTTAGCGTCAAACACAAAACCGTATAGTTAAACAAGGAATACAAAATTAAAAACTGAATTCCTAAAGTTTAACTGAAGGTTAGAAATTTTACACAGTTTTTCTTGCAAAAACAAAATGATACTTCACAAATCGCTTTAAACCAGTACTCAATACGGCGAACAAAACGATTATTGAGCAATACTGAATATTACGCGTGGCTCAAACCGCTTTCTTGCATTTTTTCGAGTTGTTCCGCCGCCGTTAGCGCGTGAATAAGCTCCTCAAGATCCCCTGTTTCCAGCACGGTATCGAGATTATGCAGCGTCAATCCAATGCGGTGATCGGTAATACGGTTTTGTGGGAAATTATAGGTACGAATTCTCTCTGAGCGATCGCCAGATCCCACCATACTTTTGCGGATCCCAGCGATTTCTGCCGTCTGCTTCTCGCGTTGCTCGGCCAGTAGCCTACTTTGCAAAACCTTCATCGCTTTTGCGCGGTTTTTGTGCTGTGAGCGCTCATCTTGGCTAGTCACAACCAAACCCGTAGGAATATGCGTAATGCGAATCGCAGAATCAGTCTTATTCACGTGCTGGCCCCCAGCTCCACTCGCACGGTAAGTGTCTACGCGCAAATCCTCATCATTGATCTTAATGTCCACATCTTCGGCTTCGGGCAAAATGGCAACCGTACAAGCCGACGTATGAATCCGCCCCTGCGACTCCGTCACAGGCACGCGCTGCACCCTGTGTGTACCCGCCTCAAACTTAAGCTGCCCATACACATCCTTACCATTAATCATCGCGACCACTTCCTTGTAGCCACCCACCGTCCCCTCCGAGCTCGAAATTAATTCGACCTTCCATCGCATCTTATGGCAATAGCGCAAGTAACAATTAAACAGCGTGCCCGCAAACAAGCTCGCCTCATCCCCACCAGTTCCCGCGCGCACTTCCAAAATCGCGTTTCGCGCATCAAGCGGGTCTTTGGGGAGGAGCAAAATCTGAAGTTCCGACTCTAACTTGGGCAAAAGCTCTTCAAGTTCCGCAATCTCGTCTTTCACAAGCTCGCGCATCTCCGCGTCTTTCTCTTGAGCCAAAATCTCTCGCGCAGCAAGCAATTCAGCGCGTTTCGCGCAGAAACTCTTATAAGCCATCACAACAGGCTCAAGCTCCGCACGCTCCTTGGCCACTGCATTATACACCTCAGGCTTCGCCAGCGTGTCGGGGTCGGCCATGCGGTCGCTTAGGTCCCCATACAGTCGAACGAGATCGTCAAACTTCTCCAACATCGTCGATTACTTACTGACTCGGTTATATTTCTTGTTAAAACGCTCAACGCGCCCCGCCGTGTCAATCATCTTTTGTTTGCCCGTAAAGAGAGGATGGCACTGCGAGCAAATCTCAACGCTGTGGTCCCCAATCGTAGACTTCGTCTCAATTACGCTGCCACAAGCACAGCTGATTTTACACGCTTTATACTCGGGATGAATACCTTTTTTCATGTCCATTAATCCTATTTTTAAATAAAATCACTTCGCGCGCCCAAATGCAGGACAAAGCGCAGCCGCAATCCTATATACAAAAGCTACGCGCCGGTCAAGTAAATTCCATGAACTTCTGCTCCAGCTTCGCCACACACCCTCTCTTTGGTTGCACCGCTCAATGCAAAAACTATTTTACAAGCAAAGAAAATCAGGCGAGTGTTCAAAATATAACTACGGCTTAATGCATCGGTGTTTCCTTTTGCTGGGGGGCTCTTCGCCCCCCTACGCGCGGGCTTCCTCGCCAATAGCGACAGCAAACGCGAAAAAAACAGCCTCGTTTTGGCTCATTCGCCAAACCAAGGCTGTTTTTGCGTTTGCAGCACTCTTGGCTCGGCGATCCCGCGCTACCCCCCTATTTTGTTTACTAGCTTTCGCTCGAAAATTTTTTGTGCTACACAGCCTTGGGGGCTGGAGGAAATCAAAGTACTTTGGCCAAGGAACGGAGGGGGGAGCGCAAGATCAGCTGAAAAAATCGACAATGAGCGTATTTAATGCTTTGGTTTGGCGAATAGCCAAAACGAAGCATTAAATTTCACGCGAATTGTTGTATTTTTGAAGCAAGCTTGCGCGGGGGGGGATACTTCCCCCCCGCCAAAAAAACAAAAACGAGCTATTTTCTCATTTTCTTGGAAAAATATTCTATGAATTCAAAAGATCTACGTAAAAAATTCTTATCTTTTTTTGCTTCACACGAGCATGAGGTCGTTAAGAGCTCTGATGTGGTGCCTAAGAATGACCCGACCCTGCTCTTTACGAATGCGGGGATGAATCAATTTAAAGATGTCTTTTTGGGCAACGATGTGCGAGCGTATAAGCGCGCGACGAGTTGTCAGAAGTGTATTCGGGCGGGTGGGAAACACAATGATTTGGATGAGGTGGGGAGGGATGGGCGGCACCTGACGTTTTTTGAGATGCTGGGGAGCTGGTCTTTTGGGGACTACGGGAAGCGTGACGCGATTGTGTGGGCGTGGGATTTTGTGACCCAAAAGCTAGGGCTGCAAAAGGAAACTCTTTATATCAGTATATATAAAGATGACGATGAGTCGTTTGAGCACTGGCATAAGGTAGTTGGGCTGCCTGCCGAGCGGATTCAGCGTTTTGGCGATATTGATAAGGGAGATGAGGAGAATTTTTGGTCGATGGGGCCAGTGGGGCCGTGTGGGCCTTGTACCGAAATTTACATTGACCTCGAGCCCGAAAAACCTGGTTCTTGGGGCGTCGGTTTTGATGAAGACCGCTATTTAGAGCTCTGGAACATTGTTTTTATGACTTCGGAGCGCGATGAAAAGGGGAACTTGCATGATTTGCCGATGTGTTCGGTCGACACGGGCATGGGTCTTGAGCGCATAGCCTGTATTTTGCAGGGCGCCGACAATGTTTATGAAACCGATATTTTTAAGGCCATACTTGAGGCAACGGCGCGCGAGTTGGGAAAAAATCTTAGCCAAGCACAGATTTTGGCGAGCCCTGAGCTCACGGCTTACCGCGTTATTGCGGATCATATCCGTACGCTGACTTTCGCAATTTCGGAGGGACAGCCCTTTGCAAACGACGGCCGTGGCTACGTTTTACGCCGTATTTTGCGCCGCGCCGTACGTTTTGGACGCACCCTTGGTTTTGAAGGACCATTCTTGCACCGCATTTCACAGACTGTTGTCGATGAGTTTGGCGATATTTATCCCGAAATCGTGATGGTTGCAAAGCAGTGCCAAGAGGTGCTGCGCATCGAGGAGGAACGCTTCTTTAAAACTCTGGA
Organism: Bradymonadales bacterium; assembly: GCA_041656175.1. Lineage (GTDB taxonomy): Bacteria > Myxococcota_A > Bradymonadia > UBA4248 > UBA4248 > JBBAEA01. The sequence continues at coordinate 8,531 of JBBAEA010000058.1, forward strand.
TCGCGGTATTGCAAGGTTTGAAGACATCGCCGATCGCAGTAAAAACAGCATGATCACTGGAAAAGACGCTTTTGTACTCTACGATACTTTTGGCTTCCCCTTTGACCTTACCCAGATCATGGCCAAGGAGCGCGGGATGCAAGTCGATGAACAAGGTTTCCTCGATGCCCTCCAAGAGCAAAGAATGCGTTCAGCGGAATCTGCAAAATTCTACGTATCCTCAAAAGAGCCTTGGATCATTCTACACGAAGGAGAAAACAGTGAATTTTCGGGCTACCATCGCCACGAACTACGAAGTCAAGTACTGCGATACCGCGTTGTCGATGATGTCTGCGAAGTTGTTTTACGCAGAACTCCCTTCTACGCCGAAGGCGGCGGCGAAATAGGAGACAGGGGTAGTCTCAACTCTGCCGACGCAAGCCTGAAACTCGCCGTGTACGACACGCAAAAAATCGACGGCGCCATCGTGCATCGCGCCCACATCCAAGAAGGTTTTATTACCACCGAGGTCATGGCACTGGATTTCGACGCCATCGTTGATCGCAAGTTCCGTGCAGCCGTTGCGGCTAACCACACTGCAACGCACTTGCTTCAAGCAGCGCTACAAGAAGTCATTTCTAAAAAAATACATCAAGCGGGCTCCTTGGTGCGAGAAGATCGTTTCCGCTTTGACTTTACTTTCGATCGCGGCCTAAAGCGCGAGGAAATACGTGCGCTTGAGCGCTATATAAATGATAAGATCCAAGCCGCTATTGATGTTGAAAAACTCGAAAACATCCCCATTGAGGATGCGAAAGCGATGGGTGCTATGGCGATTTTTGGCGAAAAATATGGCGATTTTGTACGTGTTGTGCGAATTGCGGACACAAGCACCGAATTATGTGGTGGCATACACGTCGACAACACCTCCGAAATCGGGAGCATTCGCATCGTTGCAGAGAGCGCCATCGCGGCGGGTGTACGACGTATCGAAGCGGCTACGCGATATCATGCTCTTGCGATCTACAACGAGGAGCATCATGTTATAGAACAGATCGCAGATACACTTAGCTGCGATGACAGGAGCATGCTCCTCAACAAAATCCAAAAACTCAACGAACGCAGCAGTGAAGTCCAAAAAGAGAACGAACGCCTCAAGCTCAAACTTGCCCAGAGCGAACTCTCTGCGATACTCGCTAGTCGCCAGATGCGAGGTGATATCGCGGTGTACGCCGCCAAGGTTGAAGTTAGCGAGCGCAAGCAACTGCTCACTTACGCCGATCTACTGCGCGACAAAATTGGCAAAAACAAAGGCATCGCTCTGCTCGGTGCCATCATCGACGCCAAACCTGCGCTCATTGCTTTGGTCTCAGATGCGTGCATACCTGCATACCACGCGGGCAAGCTCGTTGGCGCCTGCGCTCAAATTATCGACGGCAAAGGCGGTGGACGCCCCAACACAGCGCAAGCTGGTGGCAACGACGCCTCTAAACTCGATGAGGCCATCAACGCAATCTTCGATATGGTGCAATAAAATCAATATGTTGCGAAGAAGACTCACAGACCCGACTTGATTTGTTATAGTCTTTCGTGTCTTTCGTGGTAAAAGACAAGGCGTTAATGATGAAAAGATTTTTGAACCACGAAAAACACGAAAAAACACAAAAAACTTTTTAACTATTGTCTTATAAGATTCAGGGTGCTGTTTCCCTAGATCTAGCCCCAAAATAAATCAGACAATGGGTGTGGGGCAGCAGAGTATTTTCAAAGACAAAGCTAAATTTTAATTTCCTCATAAGGCTCACCATCGAATGAATAGCCTAAGGCTCAAGAAGAATAATCGCATTTTTTTAGCTGGACATCGCGGTTTGGTCGGTTCTGCTATACACCGCGCTTTAAACAAAAAGGGCTATGAGCATGTCATTGTTCGTAGTTCTCAAGAGCTCGATCTTCGCAATGGCGCCGAGGTCGACGCGTTTTTTGCCAAAGAGAAGCCCGAAGTCGTCATCTTAGCTGCTGCAAAGGTTGGTGGAATTTTCGCTAATTCTGCTTATCCAGCGGATTTTATTCTCAATAACCTGCTTATCCAAGACAACGTGATCGGTGCGGCTTTCCGTTTTGCTGTAAAAAGACTACTATTTCTGGGTTCCAGTTGTATCTATCCAAAACACGCAGAGCAACCTATCAAGGAGTCCTCCCTACTAACGGGGCCTTTGGAGCCAACTAACGAGTTCTATGCCATAGCCAAGATCGCTGGTCTTAAACTCTGTGAAGCCCTCAATCGACAGTACGGTTGTGCCTACTTATCGCTTATGCCGACAAACCTATATGGTCCTGGCGATAACTACCACGGCAAAAACTCCCACGTGATACCTGCACTTATTCGTAAGTTTCACGAAGCAAAAATCGAAGATCAAGCAAGCATAACGTTATGGGGAACAGGTAGAGCAAGGCGCGAGTTTCTCTTTGTGGACGACATGGCGGATGCGGCGATCTACTTACTCGAAAACAGCGACGAATCCTCGCTCATCAACGTTGGAACTGGCACAGATATTAGCATCGCGGAGCTTGCACAAAATATTGCAAGCGTTGTAGGTTACAAGGGAAAAATCTTGTTTGACCACGTAAACCCCGACGGAACACCGCGAAAGCTACTCGACGTCAGCAAGCTTTTTGCCCTCAATTGGAGACCACGTGTTTCGCTTCTAGAAGGCTTAAAAATAAGCTACGAGGCATTTTGCGCTGGAGAGTTGAGGATGTAGTTGAATCTTCGCAATAGGAGCAAAAAAGGCTCTTTATTTAATGAGGTGAACTTTGCACGACTAAAAATAGTGAATTTAATTTTATAAATTCGAGACAGTTTTTTTAACAAAATGAGACATTTTGTAGAGAAATATAAGCTAAAATGCTAATGAAATAAGGCAAAGCGAAGATAGAATGACATTTTATTCTGAAAGGGCTTAAAAGAGTGCTTTCTTTTTTGGAGGGGGGTGCGGGGGAAGCTCTCACAGAATAAGAACTTAAAAAATATGAACATGGCAAAACCCAAAGTTATTATAGAAACCTATGGCTGCCAAATGAATGTGGCCGATAGCGAGCTTATCCAAGGTATACTGCACGAAGCTGGTATGGAGGCTGCAACATCGCTGCAGGAGGCTGACGTTATACTTTTAAACACCTGCGCCATACGCGAGAAGGCGGAAGCCCGAATTCTGGGGCGTTTAACGAATATGCTACCCTATAAACGCCGCAAACCCAGTCTCAAAATTGGTGTCGTTGGCTGCATGGCCAAGCATCTTGGCGACGAAATCATCAGGCGAGCGCCTTACGTTAATTTTGTCGTTGGACCCGATAATTATCGACGTTTACCCGAAATTATCCAAGAAACAACGACAGAATCCCAGGTATTAACGAATTTTATACGAGATGAATTCTACGACGGCATTACCCCGCGTCGGCCACGCGGTCTTTGCGCTTGGATTACCATTCAGCGAGGCTGCAACTATGTTTGCAGCTACTGTATTGTGCCCTTTGTTCGCGGCGCTGAGCGCAATATCCCTGCACACGAGATTATCCATGAGGCCAAGACGCTTGCAGAGCAGGGCTTTAGCGTGATTACGCTGCTCGGCCAAACCGTGAATTCTTACCGTTACGAGGATTGGGACTTTTGCAAACTACTCAAAGCTATCGCCGCCATCGACGCTATAGAGCAAATTCGCTTCACTTCCCCTCACCCCCTCGGTTTTAGCGATGAACTTATCGAGTTGATTGCCACCGAAAAAAAGCTGGCAAAATTCGTGCATCTACCATTGCAATCGGCAAGCGACGCGGTGTTGGAGCGCATGCGCCGAGGTTATAGTTTCGCTCAATTCAAAGAAATTGTTCAAAAACTCCGAGCCCTTCAAGCTGACATCGCCGTTTCAACTGACATTATCGTGGGATTCTCTGGAGAGAGTGAAGAGGACTACGAACTCACGAAGAAGGCGCTCATTGATTTGCGTTTTGAGTTCGCTTTCCTTTTCGCGTACTCAGAGAGATCGCTATCGATCGCCGCACGAAAATTCCCCGACGACGTACTCCCCGAGGTCAAGCAACGGCGCTTGGCCGAGATCATCCAAATCCAGCAAAACATTTCAAAAGAAGCCTTTAACCGATGGGTCGGGCGCGCGGTGCCTGTATTGATCGAAGGATTCTCGACACGCGATAAGAATATGGCTATCGGCAATACGCGCGAATTCAAAACAACCATATTTCCACGAGAAAACTACAACGTTGGCGATTGGGTTGAGGTGCAAATCGAAGCGGCTACTAGCCTTACCTTAACGGGTAGAGCCACTAAACGGCTTAAAGCTGCAAAGTTTGCGCTAGAAGCCGAAGAAGCCATCGATCTTGGCATAAGCCTTGGCCCCAGCCCCAACGATGATGAACCAGAGGAAGATTGATGAGTCGCGTTGCCATAGCACTCAGTGGAGGAGTCGATAGCAGCCTTGCAGCAAAAATACTGCTTGAAGCTGGACACGAAGTCATCGCTGTAACGATGAAACTGCAGAACAGTGCCCAAAACAGCAGTTCCTGTGCAGGAGATGCCGCGATTGCTAAGGCGCGGGCTGCTGCGCAAGAACTTGGAATCCCTTTCCATGTATGCGACATATCCAATGAATTTAAAGATATTATTCTGAAATATGCTTGGAACGACTACAAAAACGCGAGAACGCCATCCCCTTGTGTATTTTGTAATGAACGCATTAAGTTCGGAAAACTTTGGCAGTTCGCCCAAAATCTAGCTTGCAAACAACTCGCCACAGGGCACTACGCGCGTATAGAAAAACGCGGAGAACGCCACGTTTTATGCCGCGGCGTCGATAAAAAGAAAGATCAAAGTTACTTTTTAGCTGGACTGTGCTCAGAGACGCTGGCAAACATTCTGTTCCCGCTTGGTGGTATGGAGAAAGAAGAAGTTCGGCGAAGAGCCGAACACTTCGCCCTTCTTAGCGCTCAAGCCCCCGACAGCCAAAACGTGTGTATAGTCGAGGAAGGACGGAGTTTTGCGCAAACACTTGCGGATATCTTTGGCGAGGAGGCGGAGGGGGGATATTTTGTAGACGGCGAGGGTCGTAAAATTAAAGCGCATCGTGGGCTGCATCACTATACTGTAGGACAACGCCACGGGCTTGGAAATTTGATCCCCACCAAAGCTGCATGGGTAAAAGAAATACGACGTCCAAACGTCGTTATTACTACTCAAACCGATGAGCTTTTAAGAACCGATTGTTCTGCGCACGAGCTTGTTTGGAACTGCGACGAAATCCCTCAACGCGTTAGCGCACAGATCCGATACCGCCACCGGGCACAAGAGGCTTTCATCGACTACAACAAAGATGAGGACTTGTGTAAGATCCAATTCTCAACACCCGTTCGCGCCGTAAGCCCTGGGCAAATCATCGTTTTTTATGACGGCGACATCGTTCTTGGACGCGGTATTTTACTTTAAGAAAGCTCTGATTCGTTGTGGCTACAATCTCGTTGGGGGAAGACAGCACCTCGAATTTTATAAGACCTTTTCTTAAAAAAGATTTTTCGTGTTTTTTCGTGTTTTTCGTGGTAAAAAAGATTTTCGTGTTTTTCGTGGTAAAAAAGATTTTCGCACCTTTCGTGGTTTTGCATTATTCAGAGGGCAGGTTTGAAACCTGCCCCTACAGCAATACCACTATAATTTATGGGAACTACGATCCTCGTTGGGGGGAAGACAACACCTCGAATTTTATAAGACCCTTTCTTAAAAAAGATTTTTTCGTGTTTTTTCGTGTTTTTCGTGGTAAAAAACTTTCGTGCTTTTCGTGGTAAAAATGATTTTCGCGCCTTTCGTGGTAAAAAAACTTTCGCTCCTTGCCAAGCGCCCGTACAATCGTATAGTATTTGCGCGGTTTAGACGCTTTTAGGCGTCGTTCTAGCTACCCAATATAGAGAGGATAAAAATGACTACGGAACTCATTGACGATCTACAGAACGGTTTTGATTCGGCGATTACTGCACTAAAGCGTGAACTTGCTAAGGTTAGAACGGGACGAGCCAACCCCACGATCCTCGATGGCTTGCGAGTAGACTACTACGGCACCCCCACTCCAGTGACGCAAATCGCGGCCATCAAAGTCGCGGACGCGCGAATGATTACGATCCAGCCATGGGAAAAAAACATGTTAACTCCCATAGAAAAGGCGATCCTCGTCTCTGACCTTGGTATTACACCATCAAACGATGGCACACTCATTCGTTTACCCATACCTGCACTCACAGGCGAGCGCCGTAAAGAGTTCACCAAACTCACAAAAGATTTGGGTGAAAAATCCAAGATTGCCGTGCGTAATCAAAGACGCGACGTGAACGATTTGCTAAAATCTATGCAAAAAGACGGCGAAATTAGTGAAGACGAACTCAAACGGCTTTTGACGAAAGTACAAGAGCTCACCGACGAGGCCGTTAAAAAAATCGACGACGTCGTTGCCGAAAAAGAAAAAGAAATTATGGAGGTTTAATGACCTCGACGGGCGAGTTTGGAAAGCAGTTTTCGGGCTTTTATCGGTTGTCTGTGCAGGAGCGAAGGGATGTTTTGCAGCGCCTGCACCCAAATCTAGACTTCACAGTGCTTTGCGGCGAAAACTCGCTGAGCGACGATGCTGCCGACGCTATGATCGAAAACGCACTTGGCAGTTTTCGACTCCCCTTGGGCGTGGTTCCTTCCCTCATGATTGACGGAATTTCGCGAACCATACCGATGATAACCGAGGAGGCAAGCGTTGTTGCGGCCGCCAATAAAGCCGCTAAATGCTTTAACGCTAGCGGTGGCGTGCACTGCAAAATCGATGAACCCTACTTGAGCGGACATGTGCAGCTCATCCTAAAATCAAAACCAACAGACGACGATTTTTTACGCTACCAAAAGCAGCTGCAGAAAATCGAAACTGAACTTCTTTCACTCGCCAATGCTCAAGATCCCACTCTTCTAGCCCACGGCGGCGGTGCTCGCCGGATTGAACTTAAACTACTCGCACCCACAGCATCCGCGCCAAATAGCCCCTACTTTTTAGTAGCTGAACTACAAGTTTACACTGGCGACGCCATGGGCGCAAACGCCGTCAACACCATGCTCGAAGCCATTCGCCCAACCCTGTGTGAAGCCTTCGACGCCGAATGCGGCATTGCCATCATGTCCAACGATGGCGCGGGAAAACTCGTAAGCGCCACGGTCCAACTCCCCTACTCTGCCCTACCCACCGAGCGCGACTTCTCACCCCAAGCCGCCGCCCAACGCCTATGCCACGCTGCCGAACTCGCCGCACGCTACCCACAGCGCGCAGTCACCCACAATAAAGGCATCATGAACGGCATTTGCGCACTAGCCCTAGCCCTAGGCCAAGACACACGCGCCATCGAAGCCGCCGCACACTTCCACGCCACCAAATCCGCATCATACGCACCACTCTCCCAATGGCACTGCGAGCACGACTCCCTGCACGGACAAATCCAAGTCCCACTCCCCATCGGCATCATCGGAGGAGCGCGCCAAAAACACCCCGCCATCGCCGCCGCATACGCCCTACTCGCCTGCAACGACTACGCCACCTGCGCCGCAAGTCTAGCAGCCATCGGCCTTGCACAAAACTTCGCCGCTCTCTGGGCACTCGCCACCTACGGAATCCAACAAGGCCACATGCGCCTACACTCGCGCGCAACCTAATCCTTGCCAAGTTGCAAAAAGCGTTGCAATAGTTTGCCCGTTGAGGATACTCCTCTTTTTGTGGGGGGAAGTTTCCCCCTACGCGCGGGCTTCCTCAAAATTCGAACAATTCGCGATAATAAAATGCCTTGTTTCGGCTATTCGCCAAACCAAGGCATTTTATACGCTCATTGCTCGAATTTATCGGCGATCCCGCGCTACCCCCTCTTATTCCCCATACAACACTTATGCCCTTCATGAACGAAGTAACCCACAAAAACAACGACATTGACTTAGCGCCAAAAACCGCAGAAAATACAGAACACAGCGCAAAAAATGAAGCCGAAACCTCGAATACGCCACAAGCTCTAAACGAGGCAATTCTTGAAACTGAAGCCTTAGGCGAGAACGGTGTGCAAAGCGCTGAAGATGAGCTTCCTGCTAATCTTAGCATCTTAGAAAAGGGTTCTACGCGATACTATATTCTTGGAACAGCACACGTTTCCGAACAAAGCAGGCAGGATGTCCGCAGACTTATAGAGAAAATTCGCCCCGATCAAGTTTGCATCGAACTTGATGAAGGACGCTATCGCTCCCTTACCGACAAAAAACATTGGGAAAAACTCGATGTTTTCCAAGTTATTCGCTCAGGAAAAACGCTGTATCTGCTCGCAAATCTTGCCATTTCGGCTTACCAACGACGTATGGGCGCGCAACTTGGGGTAAAACCCGGAGCAGAACTGCTCAACGCCGTTACCGTCGCTCAAGAAGTGGGCGCTGAAATCGTACTTATTGACCGCGATATCCACACGACGCTTAAGCGTTCATGGGCAAACTTGGGCTTTTTCAAAAAAATGGGACTCATGGGTGCCATACTCGATGGGCTTATTTTTTCGGATAAGAGCAAAAAGGAAGAAGAGAAGCTAACGGCGGAGGAAATCGAGAAACTGAAGGAACAGGCCACACTATCGCAGATGATGGATGAATTCGCCAAAGAGCTTCCAGACGTTTATGTACCGCTTATCGCGGAACGCGACCAATATTTAGTTAGCAAAATGAAAGAGGCTCAAGGCGAAAATGTTGTCGCCGTGGTTGGCGCTGGACACGTCCCTGGAATGAAGGAGAACTTCGATAAAGAAATTGACCTCGCCCCGCTCGAAGTGATTCCGCCGCCTTCTAAAGTGTGGACGGCCATAAAATGGCTGTTTCCCGTTTTACTCCTTGCAAGCTTTGTTTACGGCTTCCATACCAAAGGCAGTGAAGGTCTCGAGAACCTACTCACCGCTTGGATACTACCCAATAGCATATTTTGCACACTCGCCTGTTTGCTCGTGCGCGCAAAGCCCTTGTCGATTTTAGCAGCCTTTTTTGTTTCGCCCATAACGTCGTTAACACCCATCATAGGGGCTGGAGTCGTCATTGGTTTACTTGAGGCATGGCTGCGAAAGCCGACGGTCGAAGATTGCGAACGTATAGCGGAAGATGCCCATAACTTAAAAGGCTTTTTCCGCAATCCCGTTACTCGTACTTTAATAGTGGCCTTTGCTGCAACCATAGGTTCGGCAACGGGCGCTTGGGTTGGCATCGGCTGGATCCTGGCCATTATTTAAGGCTAGCTTAGCTTATTTGGGCTTAGAGCTTAAAGCAAAAAACAATGAAAATTCTAGGTATTGAAAGTTCTTGCGACGAATATTCGGCAGCCATTGTCGAAGACAAAATAATATTATCGCATGTGACAGCGTCACAGATTCCCATTCATGCGAAGTATGGAGGCGTTGTTCCAGAGCTGGCCAGTCGCGCCCATGTTGTGGATATGGTCGAAGTTTTTAGGCAGTGCTTTGAGCGTGCAGCGTGCAGCGTTAGCGACATCGATGGCGTTGCTGTGACACAAGGCCCAGGGCTTATTGGCTCGCTTTTGGTCGGTATTGAAGCTGCAAAGGGCTTCGCCTACTGCCACAACATACCCTTGGTGGGGCTACACCATAGCGAAGGCCATTTATTAGCGCCGCTACTCAATACGGCAAGCGGAACGGAGCGCCCCGATTTTCCGTTTATGGGATTAGTCGTGTCGGGTGGGCATACTTTGTTGATCGCCGTTCGCGGAGTAGGAGACTATAGCCATGTTGGGCGCAGTCTAGACGATGCTGCAGGGGAGTGTTTGGATAAAATTGGCAAGATGTTGGGTCTACCCTATCCTGGCGGCGTGTCGATCGATAAACTGAGTGAAGGCGGAGATCCTGAACGCTATCATTTTCCGCGTGCTTTACCGCAGCGAACGAATTTTGATTTTTCCTTTAGTGGCCTTAAAACCTCGGTAATGACACAGCTAAAAAAAATGGGAAAAACTCCTGTTGGCCAAGACTTGCAAGATCTGTGTGCATCCGCGCTTGAAGCTGTAGTCGATAGCTTGGTCATAAAATCTGTTCGCGCAGCCAAAGCTTGGGATGCAAAATGCATCGTTTTATCGGGGGGTGTTTCGGCGAATCGCCGTTTGCGGGCGAGGCTCGCTGAAGCATGTGTAGCGTCAAATATTCAGCTTTCAGTTCCATCTTCCGAACTTTGTACAGATAATGCCGCAATGATCGCGAGTTTGGGTGAGTTTTATTTGCGCGATTTGGTAGAAAAGAAGAAAGGCTTTGATGCATTTAATTTGCAGCCACTTCCAAGTTGGGATCTCTTCAGCGATTCTAAAAAATGATTCTAGCGCTTTTTAACTCCAGTCGAAGATGGCAAGCACCTATGTTTGGGGGGTAGCGCAAGATCGCCTCGTTTCGACACGGATGTCGAAATGGAACGCCGTAGGCGGCCCGTAGGGCTGTGTGCCATGGATTGGCACACATTCCCACAAAATACACAATGAACGCATAAAATGCGTTGGATGAGCGATCGAGCAAATACAACGCATTTTATAGAGGTGAATTGTGTATTTTGCGAGGAAGCTTGCGCGTAGGGGGGCTTTGAGCCCCCCCACAAAGAAAAATGAAAAACGACAATTCGCAAGCCCTTACGCGATTATGAATAAACACTTACTTTGCAAAGGGTTGAAGGCAAAGCGAAAGTAGGATAATTTGTAGCCGAGGCGTTTAGGACGTGTTTGCCTAGTATTTCTAGATGAGGATAAAATGAAAGAGCAAATTCAAGCATTAAAAAGAGCCCTGAGTGAGAATCCACGTGACGCAGAAGCTTTTGGAAAGCTGTCGGTGATATTGTGTGCCAATCACCAATGGAAGGCGCTTTTTACCCTTTACAAAGCGTTTCCTCATTTGGCGGACTGGTCAAATTTAATTGGAATCTTGAACGATACGGAGCAAAAAGAAACGTCTCCAGAGCTTAAAAGCCAAATTTTATACGTCATTGGAAGGATTTACGAAAAAAGTTTGAACAACCCGCGCGATGCGATGACTTCGTATCAGCGTGCGGTGCAGACGTGGAGGCAGAGAGTTGAGGCGTTTGTGGCTGCGCGTAGGATTTACATGCAAATGGGCAACTGGAAGATGGTTGCACAAATGCTGAATTTTGAATTGCGTGTGACCGAAGCGCCAAAACGTCGGGTGGAGTTGTTGCTAGAGCTGGGAATGGTTTTTCGCAACAAACTCAATGATATGAACAATGCCAGCGAGTGTTTGCGGGCGGCAAAGGAGCTTGACGCGGAATATGTGGAGGAATTGCTGGCTGGGGCGAGTGTTGCTCGCGCAGATGAAGCGGAAGATGCGTACAACGAAGAGGATGAAGATGAAACGCGCGAGGCTGAGTTAGCTGAAGAGGCAAGAGCAGCTGAAGAGGCAAGAGCGGCTGAAGAGGCAAGAGCGGCTGAAGAGGCAAGAGCAGCTGAAGAGGCAAGAGC
>JBBAEA010000059.1:0-19693 GCA_041656175.1 Bradymonadales bacterium
GGGGAAGTGTCCCCCTACGTGTCAACCCCGCGCTGTGCGCGGGTTTGCCACTACCCCCTCCGCGGGGACACCCCGCGACGCCCCGTCCAGTTTTTGGCGAAACAGGACTTTGCGGCTGCCCTAGGCTGCAGGGGGTAAGCTCTAATTAATGCAAAAACCGTAGGGGGCATCTTTCAAGCCTGCCCTTGATTAAAACAACGAAAGTCAGGCGAGTTTTCAAAATAAAGTCAATAAAATCAATGCCCTACACACAGAACGGGTTCTAAGGGCGATAGCCCGTAGACGAGGTTTGGGGCGGTGGCCCAATGAATAAGAGCTTCCCTAGCCAAAAAAAGAGCAAAGTACAAAAAAAATTGCTTGTGTATAAATGCGCTTTTGCGTAGACTGCGTTTGCACTACGGGAAACTTGCGTTTGCTGATGTAGGAATGCTTGTAGTGTGGGTTGCGTTTGCAATCGACTGGCCGCGGGTGGCGTTCGCCCGCATGTTATAGCGCATTTGCGCGGTTTGAGAGAGTCGAGGATGTCGAAGAAGCTATTTGTTGGTGGTTTGGCGTGGAAAACAACGACGGACGATTTGCGTCGAGCGTTTGAAGCGTATGGTGTGGTTAGTGATGCTAAGGTTATCGTGGATCGCGATACGGATAGGTCGCGTGGATTTGGTTTTGTAACCTTTGCAGAGGATAGCGCGGCAGCTTCGGCTATCGGCGAAATGGACGGCAAAGAATTAGACGGCCGACAGATACGCGTCAATGAGGCGAATCAGGAAACTGGTGGACGCAGCGGCGGAAACCGACGACACGGTGGCGCGAGAAGAGAATATCGCGACTAATTCATAAAAAAGTTCTTCCTAGGCAGCCTCTGGCTGCCTTTTTTGTGTTTTTTTTACTTTCAGATTAGATTGTCTACGGTAGGGGGATGGGTCTAGGACAAGCATGTAAAAACTGAGAGTGAGTTCACATTGAAAACACGAAACACAAAACTTGTGAATGCCAAAGACGATGCATTACAGAAAGCGGAAAAGCTTGCGGAAGATCCCAATAGCTTGTCGTTTTTGGAGGCAGATGTCGCGGAGCAAGAGAGCGAACTGCGTATCAGCGAGCAGGAGGCAACGTCTGACATCGTCCCTGAATTATCGGGGCTATGCTGTGGCTCAATTGCGCAAAAAGTGTTGGAGCAGGAGTTTGCTGATGAAGGCATTCACTATAACGACGCAAACGTAGAGCAAAGCGAAGACAGTGCTAGCGATGCGCGTGTCGCGGAGCTAGAGGCGCAGCTACTGCGCTCAGAAGAGAACCAGCGCAGCGCGAATGAAAAGTACCTTAGAATTGCTGCGGATTACGACAACTTTCGCAAGCGCAGCCAGCGCGAAAACGAGAATTACAAAAAACGTGAACTTGAAAAGATCATCAGCGATTTTTTGGCGGTTATGGATAATCTTGAGCGAGCGATTAAGCATGCCAAACAAAGTGATTCTGTGGAAGGTTTGCTTCAGGGCGTAGAACTGGTACAACGTCAATATGCAGGTGTATTGGCTAAATTTGGATGTCAGCCCTTCGATAGCGTTGGCCAAATTTTTGATCCCGATCGTCACGATGCATTTCATAGAGTGTTTGATAAAGAAAGAGATGATAATCTTATTGTGGAAGAACTACAGCGGGGCTACACGATGAATGAGCGCGTTTTGCGCCCCGCGCTTGTAGTCGTTTCAAAACAAGAGCAAGACCTTTGAATGGAGCGAGTTGAATGTCTAGAGTGATTGGGATTGATTTAGGAACAACGAACTCCTGCGTCTCCATTTTAGAGGGCAGAGACGTCATAGTCATACCAAACCGTGAAGGAACGCGGACAACATCGTCGGTGGTATCTTTTAAAGCTAACGGGGAACGTTTGGTGGGGCAGGTCGCGAAACGCCAAGCCGCAAAGGAGCCCAAAGGCGTGGTTTATGCTATAAAACGCTTAATTGGCCGCACTTTCGAGGACCCAGAGTGCCAAAAAATCGCCAAAACCGTCTCCTACGAAATAGTTCCTATTGGTGAAGGTGAACAACGCTCCGTTGGGGTTCGCGTCTACTCGAAGGTCTACTCCATTCAGGAACTCTCGGCATTCATACTGATGCATATGCGCGAAATTGCCGAGGAATACCTTGGCAGCAAAGTGAGCCAAGCCGTCATTACAGTTCCTGCATACTTCAACGACTCTCAGCGCCAAGCTACGCGCGATGCTGGCCGCATTGCGGGGCTAGAAGTCCTACGCGTCATCAACGAACCTACCGCCGCTTCCTTAGCCTATGGCCTAGGCGAGGATCGCAACGAAACCATTGCGGTATACGACTTTGGTGGCGGCACTTTCGATATTTCTATACTGAGACTCGGTGATGGACTCTACGAAGTGCTATCGACCACAGGCGACACCTTTTTGGGTGGCGAGGATTTCGATAACGCCATCATAGAAAAACTGATCGAGGAGTTTAAACAGTGTAACGGCGTGGATTTGCGCGACGATATGGCGGCTTTTTACAGATTAAAAGACGCCGCCGAAAGTGCTAAGCAAGAATTGTCGCTGATGAGTGAAACCGAAATTAACCTACCCTTCCTTACGATGCACAACGGTTCGCCGCTGCACCTGCTGCGCAGCATTAGCAGAGACGAGCTTGAGGCTCTTACTGAAAATCTTGTAAGACGCACCCTTGGTCCCTGCCAGCAAGCTTTAGACGACGCAAAACTACAGCGCAGCGACATCACCCAAATCGTGCTCGTCGGTGGAATGACGCGTATGCCCCTAGTAAGAAAGATGGTCTCCGACTTCTTTGGGCGAGAAATAAAAAGCAAGATCAACCCCGACGAAGTCGTATCAGTGGGCGCCTCAGTGCAAGGCGGCGTTTTATGTGGCGAAATCGAGGAAGTGATCCTTATGGACGTAACACCGCTAACGCTAGGCGTCGAAACCGCGGGCGGCATCTTCCAACCGCTTATACACCGAAACACGCCTGTACCCTGTGAAGCATCCGATATTTTCACTACAAGTATCGATTACCAAGACTTGGTCAACGTCCACGTTTTGCAGGGTGAACGCGAGATGGCGGCAGATAACATTAGTTTGGCGCGCTTTGAACTATTCGGCATCCCGCCACTACTACGAGGAATGCCACAGATCGAAGTCAAATTTAAAATCGACGCCAACGGTATCGTATCAGTCAGCGCCAAAGACCTCGCCACTGGGCGCGCGCAGTCTATACGCGTCGAGGCCAATAGCGGAATAAGCGAGAACGACATTCAAAGAATGATCGATGAAGCACAAAAACAGCGCGAACAAGATCAGCTGCGAAAAGACAAGGTGCAAAAGATCAACGAGTTAAAGGGCTTACTCTACATGTCCCAACGCAGCGTCAACGAGCTTGGCGTCTACCTTTCGTCCGAAGCCAAAGAAGACGCCACACAGCGTATCGCCGAATTTGAGCGCTACCTCAACGAAGGTGAAAGACTCGATGACGAGAGCATCAATGCCCTAAAACACGATCTGGAGAGCTTGGCGCGAGAACTCTCGGAAGCGGCGTTCGCGGCGATGAGCAGTAGCTAAGCGATGGCAAAAAGCAGTGTTGCGCTTAAACAAACTCTAATTAATGGGCTTTAGCGCCACAAACCTGTCTAAGGGCTTGCGCCCTTAGAAGTCGATTTTGTGTGTAAAGTATTAATTTTATAGGCTTTTCGTTTAAAAACTCGCCTGATTAATTTGCTAGTCTACTTACTTTTTCGCCAATTTAGCATGGACGAGAGCATCCCTAGCGCATGCCACGTGCTCTAAGCGCGCGGCGTTGTAGATCCTTGTTTCGTTCGATTTCCCTCTTATTAGAGCTAATTTGACGGTCTATTCGCTTGAGCCTCACATCGTCGCGATAGCACATCTTAGAGTTGTAACGATACCAATAGCGACAATTTTGATATTCTCGCTCTACGCGAACGCGCTCAATTTCAAGCGATTCCTTGAGATCGACATTGGCTTGCTGCAAACGATGAATCTCGGCTTCATAAAAATCGGGCGAAGACAGTACCGCGGGATACCCTGGATCATGAACTACGACGGCGGGCGGCTGCAAAACGACGGCGGGCGGACGAACTTCAATGACGGGCGGCGGCGCTATGACTGGCTCAGGAGCAGGATGATGGACATGCTCGTGCACTACGACTACCTCACGATCACGCTTGTGCTTCTTCTTACTTTTTTTGTCACGACCGCGAAAATCATCATTGTTATCATAGCAATACGGCGCACAATGCGGGTTTTTGCAGTTGAGTTTACCGTTCTTTTTAAAACAAAAACTTGGTACTTGAGCGCTGGCTACAGCGGATAAACTAAAGATAAACACCATTGATGCTATACAAAATACAAACCTTTTCATCGTTGCCACTCCTACAATTAACGAGATAGATTTCCCCTCCCCAGCTAGATTTTATGCAAAGCCCGTGCCAAACGCAATAGTTACTACAAAAAGCTTAGCCAAACTCTGATTAATTGGGCTTACCTTCCCACACCCCAGCTAAGGCGCCGAAACGAGTAAAACTAGGTGTTTTACGAGTTGATGGCTCGCTTTCGCAGTAAGCATTTCCAAGCCAAGCTCGCTTGAGCTTGTGACATGCGAACAAGAAAAAAGCCGTAGGTTTTTCATGAGACTAGATTTGCGCAATCGAACGCAAGCCTACGTGAGTGCAGCGCAAATCGTAGTCGGAATTGAGGAACTGAGCCCTTAGAACTCGCCTTTGTGTGTAGAGCATTGATTTTATTGACTTTTATTTTGAAGACTCAGCTGAATCTCTTTACTTTCATTAGCTCTTTCTATGTCTAACTTTGCATTAATCAGAATATCCTTAGCCAAAAAGTTTAGCTGTGAATAACATTATTCGCATTACTTGCATAATTCTAATATTATCTCCTTAATTGTATTTTATAGTATAAAAACTAAGTGCATGTGTATTTAATACAATAAAACAAAAGAACCAACTAATATCAAATCACGCAGAGCGCACCAAAAAAAAGAGTGACCATATATTAACGTCACTCTTTCTAACTCGTACTGTGAAAAAACTTCTACATTCAAAATGTCACAGTATAATGTAATATATTATGCAACACACTATTGTGTTGTTAGACCTTGTTTCCCCTCTTTGCCTTAAACGGGCAACCACCCTTGGCGCCATCTTTCATTTTGGCCTTGCAACCGCAATCGCCTTCACCCGCTGCTTTGCAAGGACATTCACCCTTCGCTTTTAGCGGGCACTCGCCTTTCGCCTTTAGCGGGCACTCGCCTTTCGCCTTTAGCGGGCACTCACCCTTCGCTTTTAGCGGGCACTCGCCTTTCGCTTTTAACGGGCACTCGCAGTCACCATTCTTGGCACATTCACAAAGCTCCTTACAAGGACACTCACTCTCTGCAAGCACAGGCTCAGCCGCAGTTTGCGCCGAGAGTTGCACAGAAAACATAAACAAACCCATTACCACAGATAATGTAATCGCTAACTTCTTCATCATGTAACCAGTCTCCTAAAAATGCTGTTCTTTACTCCCCCCGCACAACATGATTACTATTGCTACGAAAGCATCTAAGCGCAAGAGCAAAATGCACTATTATTTTACAAAATCTTAGAACACACTCGTTACATTGTGTAAGCAGTGAGTTAAATAAATTCAAAAAAAAGACTGCTGCAAAACTTAATGAGAACATCCCAGCCATTCAGAATCATCCCCCACCAACGCATTCTTGCCCAATCCATCGCGATTACGAATAACACTCTTCCACGGCGTAAACATTAACAGTATATAAAATAGAATGGAAGCCAAGCCGTTGGCAAAAAGATTGCCCATAAAAATCGCGTCAACCCCCATTTGCTCAAGCATGATTTTCATAAAAACGATGCGAAACAACCAAATACGAAGCACGCCAAAGACCATGGTTTGTCGCGTCCTCCCAATGGCAATAAACACCGCCTGAACGTCGCTAAAAATGGCAAAAAACGGAACCGAAAGCGTATACAAAAACAGTGCTCGCACCGCCGTTTCCACAATCTCCTTGTCATCCCTAAACAGCCGCACCCAAAACTCGCCGTAGGGTATGAATATCGCAAAAATTACGCCAGAGAGCAGCAAGCTAATAATAATTCCATACCTTAGCGTTTGCTTGGCTTTATCTGTGTGATTTGCGCCTACATACATGCTAACCATTGTCGTTATTGTCGCACTAATTGCCGTCGGAACCGTAAAACATATGGCGTTGATGCTCACCGCAATGGTCTGCGCGTTCATGACTTTTGGCCCAAAAGAGCTTACTTCAACGTTGATCAAAATAAAGCCCATGGTAATCATGGATGAGGAAATAACTGTTGGTAAACCTAGGCGCAATAATGTTTTGAGCACTTCGTTATCGAGTTTCAAACCCCGGAATCCCAGTTTGAGGTCCCGGTTTTTTTTGAAGTACAATTCCCGCACCATGCAAACTGCAGTAATGCTCCCTGCAATGAACGATGCCGCCGCTGCACCGTATTCGTCGAGACGCAAGTAGGCTAAAAATATGGCGTTGAACAATAACTTTAGCACAAAAAATAGCCCTACCATCGCGAACGAACGCTCGGGTTTACCCGTGGAATTCATCACCGCACTAAATACGCCAGAAATGAAAAATGATGGTAAAGCTACGGAATAAAGTGATAAATACCGAACAAATTCCGTCGAAAAGCTTGCATCGACGATGTTTTTAAAAATTTGGGCTCCGATTACAGGCAGCACCATGACCGACAAACTCGCGTAAATCGTGAGTTTCATGACCTGCGATGCCACATAGCATAGCTGCGATTTGTTCCCACTTCCGTTGATTTGCCCAAGTAGCGCCGATGATGCAATCGAAATACCCATCGAAAGCGCGTAAAAAAACATGATGATTGGCGTGGAAAACCCGACGGCGTCCGCGACTTCTATGCTCGAAAAACGGTTCACAAAAAGCCCGTCCATCACTGGCACGAACGCCTGAACCAAGCTCATCATGAACATTGGCAACGATAATATGAGCATCGTTCGCAATGTGCTCCCGTGGATGATGAGCTCGCGCCGCTCCTCTACTGTTCGTGAAAAAAATCCCATTCTCTTTATATATCTCAGTTTATGTCATCTATGGAGTACTTAATACACTATAATTGCGTATTTTTTGTGGGGGGAAGTCTCCCCCTACGCACAAGCTTCTCTTAAAATGCGCTAAGTGCCGTCAAATTTTGTGCGGCGTACTCGCTATTCGCTCGTCCACCGCACAAAATACGGTACTAAGCGCCTTTTAAGAGTGATCTTGTACTACCCCCTCGTTCCCTCGCGGGTCAAAAAGCTTGCCTACGACAAACAAAACTCGTAGCTATACAAGCTCGGACTCAAACAATACGCCAGCTAAAGCACGATCAATATAACCCACGATGATTATGGTTTTGGGGGTTGTATTAGCGTTTATTATCTATCTTAACACTCTAAAGTCTATACGACGTATCGACGTCGGCTGAGCACAAGTTTAAACACCATTTCGCGATCATCAAGTACGCAAAAACAGCCACGCAAAGGGGCGTTAATGAGACATTTTGTAGAAAAGCAAAGTCTTTAATTAGCGAATAAAGTTCGTGTGTACACGAGCTGCTGCTTCTGGTCGCACGTTGGGTATGGCATCCCCTGCTTTAATACATTGCAACAGCCATGCCATATTGCGACCAAGCCTTCGCATAACATGTACGCCTTCTAAGTCTTGTGCCGCCTCTTGCGCATTGCTACCATGAATCATTGGCCAATAACATGAGGATACCAACGGCATTTGTGCAAGCGTAAAGTATTTCCACAATGCATCTAATGCCGCCGTCGTTCCTGCACGTCTTGAAGATACCACGGCCGCAGCTGGCTTAAGGATAAACTCTTCATTTGCCGAGTAAAATGCGCGATCAAGTAATGCCATCAGTGACGCATTGGGCGCGGCAAAGTAAACCGGTGAACCTACGATTAAAGCGTCCGATGTACGCATTTTACGTATAACTTCGTTTGCCATATCATCAAATATGCAATCATTTCCAGGTTTTTTGCAATGCTGACACGCGGTACAGCCCCGTATCGCCTGAGTACCAATTTGTAAAAGCTCGCTCTCGATTTTGTGTTCCGATAAAACGTCGATAATTTGTTGTAGCGCAAAGTTTGTGCAGCCATCTTTTCGCGGACTACCATTAATCAGTAAAACTTTCATTTTTAAACTCCTTTTATTGGCAGATAAACTTCTGCTCAGGCGATTATCACGCTTTGGCAGAACTTGGTCAAGCAAGCTATACACAATCACAAAAACACATTTATTCGCTACACCATATTGCAACGTGCCCTTATTCATTGCGTCCGTATGTCGACGTGTGCATTGCTCTCGTTTATGAAGTACTTAGTGGCAAAGCACGGTTTTAAGCAAGCTGCTGGGGGGGTAGCGCAAGATCACCCGATAAATTAGTTATTAGCCGCACGTCGTGCGGAGGTTTGGCGAACAGCCAAAACTTCGCACGACGTATTGCGGCTAATAGCTAATTTTGAGGGAAGCTTGCGCGTAGGGGGGTCTCCCCCCACAGGAGGAAAAGAGCGAGAATTCTTGATAGAAGCTAGTTTAAGCTTGCGATTGAAGATTTTATGATTCTGTGCTAGCACTTGCATCGGTGGGTTGTGGGGCTGGATTTTGGGCAATTTTTTGGTGGTATAAGGCATGGACAAGCAGCAGGTCTTGGAGAAACACGGCAAGATTTACGAGCCAGGCACAGTACTTTTTCGCGAAGGCGAGTTGGGAAACAGGTTGTGGGTAATCAATGAGGGGCGAATCCGAATCACGAAGCGCGTGCACAAAACGGAAACCGTGCTCGAAACCTTGGGGCCAGGCGAGTTTTGTGGAGAATTGGCACTGGTCATGGAGACGGAACAACCAGTGACAGCAACGGTTATAGAACCAGCGCGCTTGTTAGTTATCGACTTGAAGCAATTCGACATGATGGTACGCTCCAACGGCGAAATTGCGATGCGAATGCTAAAAAAATTGGCCGGAAGGCTTACACAAGCGCAATTCCGCATGATAAACTTTCAGTTCAAGTCGAATTTGGGGCGCTTAATGCTGCAGCTGCGCTGGGAACTCATGCGAGCGGAAGGCGATTTGACGCCACCATTACCTGTAGATTTGGCTGAATCATTGGGCATAGAGACGTTTGAACTCAAACAATTGTTACAAAAGTTGGCGGAAAAAGAGCTCATCATTTTAGAGAAAAACGATCGCTTCAGCGTGCCCGATCGCTCTGAATTTGAGCAATATTTGAGCTATTTGGAGCTTAAAGAGCGCTACGCCTATTTTGACAAATAAGGCAAATTTTCCTGCATAACGAGGTCATAGTCGAGGGCACAGATAGCATTTTCTTGATTTTGTTTGACAGTGCCCGCTCCAAATACGGCGGAGCGCGCAATTTTTGTGCCTGCTTCGCAAACGATCTTGCCACTTAAACATGCGTGGGGTCCGATAACACAGTCGGCTGCGATGTCGATGTCGCCTTGTAGGTGAACGGGTTCAAGGATTTTGGCGCTTGGGTGGATTTTGATTTTATCGATGCGCTTAATGGGTGGAGCGGCGAGGAGTCGCGGGTCGGCGATGCAGGCTTGGGTGGCGCGTAAATAACGCTCGGGGCTTCCGACATCGGCTAGGAAATGCGTTCCAATAATGGCGTTGATGGGGATTTGGCGCGCAAGGAGCTTGGGGTAAACTTCGGTGACTAGGCAGCTAGGACCGCGTTTTGGAATGAATTCGAGAACTTCGGCTTCGATGAAATGTATGCCCGTAAAGGCAAGCTCGTGGATGGGCGGGGCGGGGGAGTCAAGACTGGCGTCTCGTAGGCCGACGATGCGTCCGAGGGAATCGCAGAAAACGTTTCCCAGCTCTTGAGCTTCGTCGCGGGGCGCCAAGGCGAGGCTTAGCATGGCGCCCGAATTCTGGTGCATGCGGAGTGCTTGTGCAATATCGACGCGGCTCAGCACATCACCGTGGCACAATACCGTTGTTTGCGGCTCACCAAGGCAGCGAAACAGTTCTCGAAAACCGCCACCTGTGCCTAGAATTTCGCCGTTTTCGTGAAAATAACGCAAGCTTCCCGAATAAAATTCGCATTCCGATAACGCTTTTTGCATAGTCTGCGCTTTGTGATGGGTGTTGACGCCGACACGTCGTATTTTGGCGCGTTCCAAAGCGTAGAGCGAATAGCCGGCGAGCGGTAAACCCAGAAACGGTATGGCGGGCTTGGCGATATAGTCTGTAAGCGGACGCATACGCGTACCAAAACCAGCGCATAAAATAGCGCCTGCAAGCTTGTCATTGTCGTTTTTCATCGTTTTTTATTCCTGCCTTTAGAGAAACTCTGATTAATTTTTGGGGCTACTCTTAGGCTTACGCCCTTAGGTAGTTTTTTGACTATTTATTGCTGCATTCAGATCATTCTTAGCCCTTAAACTACGCCTTTTCGTATTAGTGAAAAGTCTATGAATTGGCAAAAAGCTTGTAAAATGCGGCAACTGCATTAAATTAAAGCGACGCTGAGGCTTTAAACCTTCGCTACATCATTCATATAGTACCAGCGCTTATTGTAAAAAATACAAGCTAAGTTTACTGTTTATCTACTGCGCGACTAATACAGAATACAGTTTAAATTCACAATGCTCATTCGGCAAAATCATAAAAGCAACAAACAAAATTGCGAACAAGGCAATACAAACAATAGTTTACACGAAACCGTTGAGGGTCTCCAAACGAGAGCATGGTCAGTGCTTTATTGTTTTTTCATTGACTTATGGCGTTTTAGTAAGGGAGTTACTGCTATTTTGCTCACAGCTAGCTTTAGTAGTATGGCGCATTGCGCTCCACCCCCGCCCCAGCCCGATGCTACGCTTGTGCCCCTCCAAACGCAAAGTGAAGTCGTTGCAGAGGATCAGAGTAGCGAAGCCTTGCTAGCGCAAAAGCAAGCAAACGCGGCAGAATCGGTTAAGGATTTACACGCTAAACTGTGGCGCCCTTCACACTTAGGCTCGCCGCAGCCAGCGCTCAATGTTTACGACTTTAACGTTACGTGCGCCGCGCTCCGCGATGCATGTGCACGGGCTACGGCACTTTTTAGTTGCGAAACACAAAGCGATCGAATGAGTGCACAGATCCTTGCAGAGCAGTGCACGCGCGATCACGCGCTTTGCCTACAATTCGATGTTCTAGAATTCAACGGGGATGCACCCGACTACGATTTGTGCAAAAATAGCGTCGAAGGCGACGCGATGATTGGGCAAAGCGCTGAGAGCGTTGATGCGATCTTGGAAGTTGAACCTCTGCAAGCGGAATCGCGCGTAGCCGCGGATACTGACTATACGGCCTTCTACAAAATAGACGGCATGCAAGTAATAGATAATGCACTTTGGTTCTTGCCGACGGATCGCAGTATTACGGATATCAAAGCTGCAAGCCAAGAACCGCGCTTGCACTCGCTGTTGTATTTACTACAGCAAAGCCTTGCGCACTCCGATCAAAGTGTCGAGGATTTCTTTGTAAACGAAATAGACGAGTTCGTTAACGAGCGCGACAGCCTTGTTTCACGCGAAGATAAAGCTCTCATTATTCAGGCGCTCATTCCCGTTTTTGCGCGCATATACCTGCAAATGTCGGATTACACGGCGTTTAAGCGAATTTTAGCTTTTCAGGGGAGTTTGCGCAGCGTTCCCGCACGCCTTGAGTTGCAATGTTTGAGCTGTCTCAAAGTCGATACTTCGCGAGATCATTCAGCGGCACACTGCTCTAAGATCAATATTCCCCTATTAACGCTTTTGAGTAGCACGCCAGTGCTTCTGGACACAGGAAGCACGGCCGTTCTCAATCTTGAGCAAGATCAAGAGCTTGAATGCATCACCGTACTCTCTCATTATCACGTTCAAGACCTCGCTGCGGTCGACTTAGAACTAGACAGAGCAGTGCAAAGTGCTCTGCAAAAAGATTCCGATGAGACTGTACAGGCGAGCATGCATTGGCTAGAGGCGCTATTGGCATACAAAAAATCTTTGCTGGCAACTAGCGAGTTCAAGCTCACTGATGAACAAGTTTGCAAAATTAATGAGCTCATCAACGTGTATCTCGCCCACCAGATGCCGATTGCAGCCAGTGTTGTCGAGCATTTTATTGTCGAACATTTCGATGGTGCAAACTATCTTTCGCGCCACAACGTTAGTAAAAAATGTCATAACGATATATTTTTCACGGAAGCTGAATATTTCATCGAATGGTACACCAAAGAGACGAGCAAAAAGCGCGTTAAGAACATACAGCGCTCCTTTAGCAACTTGCTGCGGCGCTACCCTAGGAATCAAAGGTGGAAACCTAGACTTTACCTTTCCTTCATCGCGCACACACAAAATGATCTCAAGCACGCGTTGATGTTTAGCGCTTCCTTAGGAGAGAGACTGAGTTTGCATCGAAACCCGCAGTTTTATGGATGGATGGCGTCTTTAAAACTGCGTCAATCCTCCGATTTTACCGAAAATTGGCTCGCTCTCATTAGAGCCTTCGACGACAGAGATCACAGCAGCGCTATGCTATTTGCTGCTCAGATTCGCCCTTACCTCGATGCGCCCACTCGCCGTTATTTCGCCCAAAATCTTTTAACGAGCTCCCCGAGTTACTCACCGCTTGCAAGTGCTTTTTTTGGCTATAGCTATCTTCGTGAACTTGCTGTCCTTATGCCAGCAAATCTTTACGCCGACTCGCTGCTTTGGATAAAGGGGCAGATTTCGTCATTTATCGATATGGAGGCGGAATTATTTTTACATAGGTTAACGCTCCTCGCGCTGTCAAAGGCAAAAGACTATTCTTCGATGTTTAGTGAATTAAGGCTCTTATTATTTGGGCAAACAGCAATAAAGATGAGCAACGTTGCTATGGCCCAATGGAAATGCGCATTTTATGCGCTTGTCATTTTACAGGCTGAGTCTCTACCCCTTGAGTGGCTTCAGGATTATTATTCGCAAGTTTTGGCTCAAGCGCGCGCTAACGAAGTCGATGACAAACTTGTCGATGATTTCGGCCAAATTTCTACAGACCCCGCTAAAGCCGCCACATTTTTAGAAAAACACTTCTCGCTATAAAGGAAACTCTGATTCATTCAAATTTATGCTTTTTACTTTTGTGGGGGAAGTGTCCCCCTACGCCGCAACCCCTCGCTGTGCGCGGGTTTGCGTCTACCCCCTCCGCGGGGACACCCCGCGACGCCCCGTCAGATTTTGGCGTTTATAGTGGTTTGCGCTTGCCCTAGGTTGCCCTGAACAATGTGAAAATTGCCAGAACAGTGGGGACGGGTTTCAAACCTGCCCCTGATTAAAACAACAAAAGTCAGGCGACTTTTCATGAAATATATTTCGAGACCTTTGCATGGCTAGAAATTGTGAGTATAATTTTACAAATCCGATACAGTTTTAAGCAAAATGAGACATTTTCTAGAGAATCATAGCTTGATAATGCTAATTAAATAAGGCAGGTAGAAGATAGAATGGCATTTTATTCAAAAAGAGCTTAAAAGAGTGCTTTCTTTTTTGGAGGGGGGTGCGGGGGGAACCTTTTTTCTTTTGCAAAAAGAAAAAAGGTTCCCCCCGCGCAAAGCTCTCATTTCATTATTTTGATAGGTGCAAAGCTGATATTAGCACATTTTATCTCAGCAAGTTACAAGGAGAACAAACAATGAGCGAACAAGACAATATTTTTCGTAAAATAATTCGTGGGGAAGCCGATGCTGAAATCGTGTATGAGGATCATGAAATGCTTGCATTTCGCGACATATTCCCCGCTGCACCACTACATATACTTCTCATACCTCGCAAAGCGATCGACAGCCTCGCCGATACCACTCCTGATGACGAAGGTTTATTAGGTCGCATGCTTTTGCGTATAGCGGCTCTAGCTCGTGAATTTGGCGTATCGGAAGCAGGATATCGCACAGTCATCAACACCAATGCGGCTGGCGGGCAAACGGTATCGCAGCTACATATTCATTTGTTGGCGGAGCGCGATTTGACTTGGCCACCAGGTTAATAGCGCTACACATTATAGCACTCTTGTGCTAGAGCTTTGCGCCAAGCGCAATTGGCGCTTTAGGAAGCTCTGAATTGTGAGTGAGGCGCTGCCCCGCGCCTGGCTAAGGGCTATCGCTCTTAAAACCTTCTTCTGTGTAAGACATTGATTTTATTGGCTTTTATTTTGAGGGCTTGCCAGATTTCTTTGCTTCAATCAAGGGCAGGTTTGAAAGCTGCCCCTACTGTTTTTGCATTGATCTGAGTTTCCTTAACTCTTCAGCATTTTTACGCCTCGGAGATCGCATGTTCAAATCCCCCATGAAGTGGTTTGTCGTTTTACTTATTATTGTAGTCGCTGTTTTTGCCGATCAGTTGACTAAGATCTGGGCTGAGGAAAACTTCGCTTCTCCTCGGTATCCCGATCACGCAGTAGCGCTCATTATTCCAGATGGTGCGCCCACAACAGTGCTAAGTAATGCATTAGCAGAAGCCTTACCCGATATGAAATCAGAGGAAAGAGCGCAGTTAGCGGCCGCATACGTTAGTCGTAACGGCGTTCGGCTCAACCCTACAAGCGAAGTGCAGGCTGGGGATGTGCTTGCACTCGGATATGTTTCACGAACAGTGATCGACGGCTACTGGGATTATCAATATGCCAGAAACCCTGGTGCGGCGTGGTCATTTTTAGCCGATGCAAACCCCACATTCCGCACATGGTTTTTTGGCGTAATGGGTATTTTAGCGCTTATTTTGCTTAGTATTTTCATCTATATGTACTCATGGAAAGATCACAGACGCATCGTCATTGTTCTTGCGATTATCATGGGCGGTGCCATTGGCAATATACTCGATCGCTTTAGGCTAGGTTACGTCATAGACTTTATTTCATGGCACGTCGGCGACAAGTATTGGCCAACATTCAACATTGCCGACGCTTTTGTCACCTGTGGTGTAGCGCTCATGATTCTAGACTTACTGATCACATCGTTTAACGAACGTAAAGAGAAAAAAAAGCAAAAGGAAGCAGCTAGCACTTAGCAAAACTCTGATTTATTTCACGGGGCGCTGCCCCGCGACACAGCTAGAGTTGTCGCCCTTAGAAGCCGTTTTTGCTGTAGTGTATAGAACTTTTGACTTTATTTTGCACACTCGCTGGGCTTTTTTGTTTTAATCAGGGGCAGGTTTGAAAGCTGCCCCCCTACTGTTTTTGCATTGATCAGAGCATCTCTAAGGACTTCAATGTACGAAGATTTTCGCAATAGGCTAGTTAAACGCTACAAGCACCTATCGAAGTGGGCTAAACGGCGCCAGATTTATGCTTGGCGCCTCTACCACAACGACATTCCTGAGTATCCCTTTATTATCGATATTTACGAGAAGGCGCTTCACTTCCAAGTATACGACAACGAGAAGCGCGTAGGCGAAGAGTTTGAGCGCTTTATTGATGATTGCGCGCGCATCGCCTTGGACGTCTGTGCTCTAGACGATGACATGCTTTTTTGCAAAATTCGGTCTCCGCAAAAAGGCAGATCGCAGTACGAAAAGATTGACGGCAAAGAGACCATGCTTGTGGTTCGCGAAGGTGATTGTAAGTTTTTGTTAAACCTCAATACCTACCTTGATACGGGTTTGTTTTTAGATCATCGCAGACTCAGAGGACGCATACAAGAACTGTCTAAAAACAAGGACGTCCTCAATCTTTTTGCTTACACAGGCTCTTTTAGCGTGTACGCGGCAAAGGGCGGTGCGCGAAGCACGGAGACGGTTGATTTATCTAAAACTTATTTGCAGTGGGCACGCAAAAACTTCGAGCTTAACCATATTGACCTGAACTCACATCGCTTTATGCAAGAAGATGTTTTTGCCTACCTAGAGCGCGCAAAGCGTGGCGAGCGGCGTTTTGATCTCATTGTCCTTGACCCACCAACGTTTTCTAATAGCAAAAAGATGCAAGGCATACTCGACATTCGGCGCGACGGCGCCGCTTTGATAGAATCCTGTTATGAGCTACTAAAAGACGGTGGTTTGCTCTTCTTTTCGACGAATCGACGTCAGTTTAGGCTTGATGCTGAAGTTTTGACTAAATTCAACGGTCGTGAAATTACGCATGAAACAACAGATGAAGATTTTAAAAACGCTGCTGCGCACAAGGCTTGGGTTTTTAGCTCAAAAGGCTGAGCACCATTGATAGAATGTTGAGCGATCTTGGGGCTATGAGCTTAAGGATGCTCTGATCAATACAAAAACGGTCAAAAATTCACTAGAGCAAAGTAAGGAAAGTCAGGCGAGTATTTAAAATAAAGTCAATAAAATCAAGGCAGTACGCAAAAAAAGGTTCTAAGGGCTCAGTTCCACAATTCCGACTACGATTTGCGCTGCACTCACGCAGGCTTGCGTTCGATTGCGCAAATCTAGTCTCATGAAAAACCTACGGTTTTTCTTTCTTGTTCGCACGTCTCAAGCTCAAGCAAGCTTGGCTTGGACGTACTCACTGCGAAAGTGGGCCATCAACTCGTAAAACACTTAGTTTTACTCGTTTCGGCCCCTTAGCGGGGTTTGGGGCGGAGCCCCAAAAATAAATCAGAGTTTCCTTAACGCTTATCGGCGCAGTTGCAGCAAAACGAAGTAAGCCATGTGCCACAAACGTAGTAAGAGAAAAATCAAAGACAAAAATTCTTTAAACGCGCTGGTGTTTGGCGCCGATCTTAAAGAACTGCGCCTTTACGAGAGCTTTTATCGCGATTTTTTGGCTATTAAAAACGCGCTGTACTCCCAAGTTTGTCAGGATAATCCCACGTACGACGAAGCAGTGCTTTACCAAAAGCTGCAAAAGCTCTTACTCCGCTCTTTAATCTGTATATTTGCCGAGCAACGCGGTATTATTAAGCCGCGGAATGGCGAATTTGCTCACCATAATAAAGATCACGATCTCGTAGAGCTTTTTGAGGGTATCTCTTTATTCGAAGCAGACAATATTTTAGATGCCATCAAGATCAACATCCCTAGCTTGAGAAACTGCGAGCAGCAACTTCGGACTTATATTGATAAGGGCGATCTTAGCCTTAGTGCTTTAGCTTATATCTTTGAAGAATCTTTGTCCGAGTATGGGGACTTTAACGCTAAGACTCGTGTAAACACCGCAGTTAAGCAGCAGATGAGTGCACGAAAACGTGAAGGCGTTTTTTATACGCCGCCCTATATTACACGCTACCTCGTTAACAGTAGCATCGGTCGCCTTTGCGACGCCAAGCGCGCGGAATTGGGATTCAATCAACTTGAGCAAAAACTGACTTCAGCGCGCTACAACAGCAGCCCCCATAAGCAAGAAAGCGATATTGCTTGCCTCGAAAAGTATAAACTCTACCTGCTAGACTTGAAGATCCTTGACCCGTCGTGTGGTTCTGCTGCCTTTTTATGCGAGGCGTTGAGCTTTCTTCGCAATGAGCACAAGAGAATTGCCACGTTATCCCATATTATACATAACACAGAAGGATGCAACGATGATATCTCGACATGCATTCTAGAGAACAACATATTTGGCGTTGACGTCAGCACTGTAGCCATTGAGTTAGCCAAACTTTGCCTATGGCTGAGTGTAGCAAAGCCAAACCAACGACTAAAAGACATCCATTTTAAGCTTCGCTGTGGTGACTCTCTTATAGAAGATCCCGCAAAGACTACAAATGCCTTTCGTTGGGAAGGCGAGTTTCCTGAGGTATTCGCGCGAGGCGGCTTTGATGTGGTTTTGGGCAACCCGCCATATGTACAACTACAGAGCAGGAGCGCTTACAGCGCGATCTTGCAACACTGTGCTTACGAAACATATTACAAAAGTAGTGATCTATACTGTCTCTTTGTGGAACGTGGATACCAGTTGCTAAGACAAGGCGGTTATTTAGCTTATATCTTACCTAACAAGTGGCTCATTGTAGATTACGGCGAAGCTTTGCGTCGTTTTTTACGCCGCTGCGACATTGTAGAAATATTAAACTTTGGCAACTTGCAGTTTTTTAGTGCTGCCACGGTAAACGTATCTAGCCTTGTCTTTATAAAAGCGCCGCAAACTACAACTTTACGTGTGTTATCTGCGAATTTCCAAAATATTGCGGAAGTTTTCGATCACTGCGTACGCGATCAAAGCTATGTGCCGGCGAGCGAGTTCTTGGAGCGAAAGCAGTGGGCCATAGTCGATATTGCAGACAAGGCAGTGATCGATGTCATGGCAAAGATGCCGCTTCGTCTCAAGGAATTACCTATTGAAATTCGTTACGGCATTAAGACAGGATATAATAAAGCGTATTACATCGATCGCGCATGTAAGGAACAGTTAGTCGCGGCAGATGCGCGGAGCGCAGATCTTATAGTGGCAATGCTACGGGGGCGCCACATTAAAGCGTGGTATACCCAAAACATAGATTACTTATTACTTGTACATAACGGTATAAAGCATGCGGGACAAAACCCCATCGATATAGAGCAGTACCCTGCGATTAAAGCGCATCTTGATCAGTATTACGATAGCTTGCAAAATCGTGAAGCTCAAGGCGATACGCCGTACAACTTGCGAAGCTGTAGCTATATATCACAATTCCAAAAGCCAAAAATAATCTATCCGAATATGAGCAAAGCCTTGCCCTTTATGTACGATCAAGATGGTATGTATATCAACGATAAAGCATTTTTCATGAGCGCCAAGAGCGATGCATTTTCATTATACGGGCTGCTGGCACTTTTAAACTCCTCATTTTGCAAATGCTGGATTCGCTACCATTGTCCCGATTTACTCGGCGGAACACGCGAGATCCGAAAAGTATATTTCGAGCAACTCCCTTTACCCAATCTTTTGAGCCCCGAGCTAAAGGAGGGCTATGCCGATCTATGCGTTTTGGGAAAAAAGCGCGTCGAATCCGAAAAACGCCTTTACTGCTCCCAAAAGCTAAGCAGCTCGGAAAAACGCAGAATTACCGCTGAAAACGCATTTTTAGAATCGCTAATCGAAGAGCAAGTAACGCAGCTCTACAACACTAAATTTGAATGAGCTTTGCGCGGGGGGAACCTTTTTTCTTTTTGCCATTTTGCGCGTCTTCGTCGTCAGCTCAGTCACGATCTCGAGGTCGCTCCTTCGCTTCGCGCCTTGCTTCCTAGAATCCGCATCAAAATGGCAAAGAAAAGATGTTTCTGTTTTCTTATTTTCTTCTTCTCTTTTTTTCTGTTCTTATTTTCTAGAACTAGGCTCAAAATGGCAAAGAAAAGCCTCATTGTTCTTTGAAATTGAAATGCGCCCCACGTCACGCTTCTTTTCGATTGCTTTCGCTTTGTTCAGGGCATCCCTATGAAGTGAGCAGCGCTATTTCGTGTAAGAAAGGCTCAATTCGCAAAAGAGCACAAAACCTCATATACACATGAGGCCTTTGCACGGCTAGAAATAGTGAATTTAATTTTACAAATTCAATACCGTTTTAAACAATGAGACATTTTGTAGAGAAGCATAAGTTAATAATGCTAATCATATAAGACAGGTAGAAGATAGAATGACATTTTATTCGAAAAGTACTTAAAAGAGTGCTTTCTTTTGGGATGGGG
>JBBAEA010000060.1:0-19536 GCA_041656175.1 Bradymonadales bacterium
CCCGCGCTGTGCGCGGGTTTGCCACTACCCCCTCTGCGGGGACACCCCGCAACGCCCCGTCCAGTTTTTTGCTTTAGTAAAGGTTTGCGCTTGCCCTAGGGATGGGGTGAACTGCATTTTTCCGCAACAATCTCCCAAGTAAAGCTCTTTATATCGTTAGTTTTATGCTTCCAGTTCTCCATACACGTGGAAAATATTTGTTTTTGCTCATTTTTTTGCAATCGACCGTACTTTTGTATGCTCTGGTGGCGGAGAACTATGCTTTTGCGGAGTTTTTGCTTCCGCTGATTGTGGCGGAGCTCTTGTTTTTACTCTTTTCTTTTAGTTTAGCGATTTTTCTGCAGCGAGGGATGCGCGAACGTAGAATTTATGTGCAAGTCAGCTTTGCGGAGGACTTTGGGGTGGCGAGTGAGAGTGGGGAGCTTCGTTTGCGAGTATTTAATGAGGGGATCTTGGGTTTAAGGCGCTGTAGTTTGTACGCCGACTGTAATGGTGGGATGCACTTTGAGCTAGAAGACGTTGGGGAGTTTAATTTAGGGCGACGTTCGTATGTAGAGTTGAGCGAAAAAGCATTGTTTTTGCAGTCGGGCTATGCGTCTATCTACGGCGTTCGTTTGGCTTGTTTAGATTTTACCCAGTGTTTTAGTGTGGTGGACTATTTGTTCATTAACAAGAGCATCGCTGTTGTTGTGCGTCCTCGTAGCAATGCGAGGCGGCTTCGTGAAAAGATGCATCTGCCACGTCGAGCGCATAGTTTATACAAATCAAGCGAAACTGAGCGTATCCGCGACTACGTTGCGGGGGACTCGCCACGACATATTGCATGGAAACTCTCAGCGCATCGTGGTAAAGAGATGTTGAGGGTGCAGCAAAACCTGTCTCATTCGCAGACTGATATTTTACTCGATGTTTCGCAAAGTATGCGCGCTAGCGGGAACGACTTGTTGGATCGGGCTTTAGCGCTAGTGTTGGCATTGGCTAGAACAAGTTTAGGGAGTTTGAGTTTACAGTGCTATGATGACGTGGTTTTGGAATCCGTTGCGACTTGCGGACAGAAGCGCTTTATGCAGAGGATGCGAAGTATCATTCCAAAGTTACGCAATCGCTATGATTACGCGCATTGTGCGCTTAGTAAGGAAGAGCTTGCGCGCGAAATTGCCCATTTAATGTTGCGCTACGACAAGTTAGATTTTTTTATGCCCAAAGACGAGGTAGATCTTCATGGTTTAGAGCGCTATTGTGGTCTAGTGTTTAGCGATAGCAAAGAACCGCTGATGGCAGCTGCTCGATATTACAAGATTGCGCTTACTTATCGATCGCCTGAACAAGCCATGTTTGGTTTAGCCTCTATGCTTGAGGCGCTTCCTCAAAAAAACACGGAGCACAGCATTGTTATTATTTCGAGTCTCTCTCAACGCTCTTTAGGCCGAGATACTTTGGCAATGATAAAGCGATGGCAAAAACAAAGAGCGCAGATCGTTGTCTTTTGTTTTAGTTTCGAAGAGCCCGAGAAAGAACTGGATCAGTTGTTTTCTAGGCGCCAACAACGGCGCAATGTCGCTCTGTTGGAGGAGGCGGGGGTGAGGGTGCTGAGAGAAGGCTCATGATGAATGAAAAACCATCAAAAAACTTAGCGTCAACGAAGCTGTGTTTCTTGGGTGAGGTTTGGGTAGGGCAAGCGCAAAGTCGTGTATTTGGCGGCTTTTAAGTTTTTTTTATAGAGGGGGAACTGTCCCCCTACGCCGCAACCCCTCGCTGTGCGCGGGTTTGCCACATTCCACACTTTGCGGCTGTCTAAGGGAAACTCTGATTAATGTAAAATAGTGAAAAAGTGGCTAGAGAAAAACAACGAAAGTCAGGCGAGTTTTCAAGATAAAATCAATAAAATCAATATGTTACACAGAGGAAGGGTTCTAAGGGCGATAACCCTTAGACGGGGGTTGGGGCGGTAGCCACAATAAATCAGAGCAGCTCTAGGAGTTTGGGATGCTGGCTCCAAGAGGACAGATTTTTTTTAGGACTTGGGGAGAAGGGCTTTATTTATGGGAGCATGCACTTAGGGGGGTAGCGCAAGATCGCCCGATGCAGGGGCCACAAAGCGCATTTTGTGCGTTGGTTCGGCGAATAGCCGAAACAATGCACAAAATTTCGCGCTTTGCGGCGCATGCAGAGGGAAGCTTGCGCGTAGGGGGGCGTTTGAGCCCCCCAGCATAGAAATGCAAATGGGTTGACAGTACGAAGACATAGCATAAAGTGTAGTAGTATTGCGCTTTTGAGTGTTTTTGGCGTTGGGGAGAATGATGACAAAACGAGGCGAAAAAAAGGGTTTGGGCGGCAACTCGGGTGACTGGTCGGGTTTTGAGGAGATAGTTGTAGACGATTTTTTGGGTTTTGAGGAGGGGGAGCGCAACGAAGTGCGGTTCGTGCAGCGAACGATGGCCGATATTGTCGAGAATGTGCGGCGCGAAAAAAGCGGTGTGGGGCCGATGCCAAAGGCTTCGCCTGTAGATTTAGAGCGGGCGGCAACGATAAATAAGTTGTACTATCCGGCGAAGTTGAACAATCTCAGTGTTGGGGATTTGAAGCAGGGCTTGGCGCCTTTTGAGATTGAAACGATTGCGTTGGAGGGGCGAGATTGGGGGTGCCGGCAGCTGACGGGGCGTTTTGGGCGTGCGATTGAGGAGCGGCGGAAGTTTGCGTGTTTTGTGGTCGCGGCGTCTGGTATGGGAAAGACGACGTTTTTGGGTGATATTTATACGCTGCTAGACAAGCGGTTTACGGATTTGTTGATTTTGTCACCAAACAGTTCTAATGCGCGCGCCTTCGCGACGATGGTGGAGCTTTTGGAGCAGCGATTTTATTTGACGGCGGGGATGTCGCATAGTTTGCGGATGCATCACTTGTGGGGGGCGCTGGAGTCGATTTTACCAGATGTGGATGAGGCTAAGGCTATTGCGGTGAAGTTGGGGGGGATGTTTGAGAGGTACGTGGAGGGAGAAGCGGAGGCGGATTTAGAGCCAAGCGATGAGGAGATTGAGGGCTATGTCGATGCGCTTTTGAGTATTTGGAAGGCAGATTTGCTCAAGAATCGCGTGGTTTTGATTTTCGATGACGTCGAAAAGATGGATCAGGCCAGTTTGAAGTTGATTGCGCGTTTGTATGTCGAGTTGCAGGATGAGGCGCTAGGTATAGTTTTTTCGGCTAGCGAGGATTATGTATGGCCCGAATATATTAAGCGTTGCGAGCCCTTGGTTTATCAGCTTCCTTCGCTAAGCGATGCGGAGCTTGAGCGTTTTTCGTATTATTTGTTACAGCAGCTCTTGGGCAATCGCGAAAAACTGGTGATTCCGCTTGATTTATGTAAGCTCATTGCACAAAAATCCTTTGGAAGCCCGCGTCGAGCGCAAGAAATCACGGCGAAGTTCTTTCATCCAGCGGATTTTTTGAATTGGAATGAGTCGATTGAGCGAGTAAAGGCGCTGCGTGCGCCAGATAATTTTGAGGCAGAGTTTGGGAAGAAGCTTGAGCGTCTTAGCGCGGAGGAGCGGCACTGTTTGCTCTTAGCGGCGGCGATTGAGCAGCGTTTTAGTGCGGATACGTTGGAGTTTTTGGCTACGGATGTGCAGGAGCCGCAGATGCTGAGTCGCGATAAGTGGGGGATAGGACGTGGGCAGCGGCGATTTTCAGAGGCTTTGCGCGCACTACGGGAGAAGGGCTTTTTAATTGTACGGCGTGATGCACTTTGGCGGGGACCTCGCGAGTACAGTTTTAAACGTGAGGCAGAGCGAGTTTTGCTTACGCGTGTTGTCGATGATGATGAGAAGGTGAGGGTGCACTTGGCGTGTGCGAAGTGGTTTTCCCTGCATAATAATGATGGGAGTTTTAACGAAGCGATTGCGGAGTACTGGCGTCGTGGTGGCAACGCGCGTTTGGCGTCTCAATATTATCAGGCGGCGGCCGATAGTGCGCGTCTTGGGGGGGCGTTCCCAAAAGCGATACTCTTGTACAAAAAGTCGATTTTAACCTTGAGCAGCGAGGCGCCATCGCTATTGATTGCGATGCATCTCAATCTTGCGTGGTGTAGCCATAAGCTGGGTAATGTCGAGGACGCGTATAGGCACAATCATTATGCATTCCACACCGCGCTTAGGCATCATGCGTACGCGACGGCGAGTCATGCGATGGCGCAGGCGGCGCATGTGCTTTTGGATTTAGGAGCATATAAGAGTGCGCGCAATCTCTTTGGTCGCGCTAGAGCTCTACTTAATCGGGAGTACAATCCGCTTGTTGCTGCCGTTGTTATAGAGGGCTTTGCACGCTATCAGTATTTAAAACACGATTTAGCTCAAGCAGAAAAGAGCATAGAAAACGCGTTTCAAATTCGCAGGTGCCAAAGCCCAGCTTTGGAGATCACGCCGACGCTGCATCTGCAGTCGCTTATAGCTTTGGCTAATAACGATTTAGCTTTAGCGCTGGATCTACAACAGCAGTGCTTAGAATTGCGCCATGAGCGCAAAGATATTATTGGCGTGGGTGAGTCGTATCGTGTATTGGCTCTTATACACTATAAGAGTGAGAACACGGCCAAGGCGCTAGACTTGTGGAACAAGGCGTTGGGAATTGCGCAAGAAGTGGGGGATGTGGCGCTATTAGCGCAGTTGCTCATTGAGATAGCAGCAGCGGCTATTAATATTAATGCCCTAAAAACCGCTCAAGGTGCCCTTAGCCAGAGTATGGGGCTAGCTAAGAAGTCAAAAAACAAAGCACTTATTTGTATATGCTTAAGAACGCAGGCTGAATTATTACTCGTAAAGAAGCAGTATGATAAGGCTTATCATTGTATGCGTAAATCTCTCCGCGTTGCACGTAAACTCGGTAACTACCAGCTCATAGCAGATAACCTCTCTCTTTTTGCGCAATTGTTCTCTATGGATTCGCAGGAACATCATAGTATTCCTAAAGCAGAGCGATATTTCTCGTCTGTTATTAAATTATTAGAGAAGAAAAATTTGCGCATAGATTTGGCTAAACTGCTTCCTATATATGCAGAGTTTCATTTACAAAACAAGCAAAATATATTGGCATTAAATTTGTATAAGCGCGCACGCGATATATATAAAGACTTGCAAATAGAGAAGACGGCGGAAGCTTACCATAAAATTATTGAACAGCTTGAGGGCTCTCGCGTAGGCTCTGGCTCTGTGGTGTAGGTAAGTTATGTATGGTAAGGCCAGTCTAGATCCACTCATTGGACAACTTTTTGCAGAGCGTTATCTCGTTGTATCGTTAATTGCTAGTGGTGGTATGGGTAGCATTTATCAGGCGAGCGACACGCAAACGGGACAGGTCGTAGCATTGAAGGTGCTACGTAAGGATTTTAGCGCTGAGCGCGTCTTAGTACAGCGTTTTTTACGCGAGGCTAAGGCGCTATCTGCTCTAAAGCATCCGCATATCTGCCAGAGTTATGATTCTGGCTACACTAAGGATGGTCGGCATTATATTACGATGGAGCTTTTGTCGGGAAGGTCCTTAGATAAGATTATCGCAAAGGACGGGCGCTTAAGTGTTGCAGATGCTGTTTTATATATAAAACAAGCCGCATCAGGGCTTTTTGAGGCGCATACCAAAGAGATAATACACCGTGATCTCAAGCCAGCAAATATCTTTATATTAGAAGTAAAAGATGTACCATCTTCTGTAAAAATATTAGATTTTGGCATAGCGAAGTACGAAAATAAAGATGATAAGTTCGCGCCAAAGCTAACAGAGGCGGGGACGACGCTGGGTACGCCTTACTATATGTCACCAGAGCAAATCCGAGGTAGCAAAGTCGATGCGCGCTCCGACATATACTCGCTGGCTACTATATTATGGGAGTGTATATTTGGAGAACCACCCTTTAAAGGAAAAACGCCGTTAGATGTTTTTGCGGCAAAACTCGAAAAGAAGCTACCCAAACTCCCTAAGGAACTCGAAAAAGATAAAACATACGCTGCAGTTTACGCTGTTTTGGCCAAAGCTCTGCAGCGCGCGCCCGAGCGTCGCTATGCGAGCATGCGCGAGTTTGAGAGGGCGCTGGAGGATATTCCGCTAGACGCTGAGAGCGCTATATCTGAATATTTTGATTCAAAGGACGGGCAGAAGCGAAAAACGCCCACCATCGATAACCTTCCCATCTATCGACGAATTGCGCTCTATCCCAATATTCGAACTCTTGCGGTAGCCGCGTCGATCATCAGTTTTGCGGTCTTTTTGGTAATCTATTTAATCTCCTACTCGATTCCTTCACAAATCGGAGAACGTCCCCCGACCTACCAAAGTTTTAAGTTTTACTCCTCCCCCCCAGCCGATGTGTGGCTAGATGATAAGATTATTGCGAGGAGCCCGGCGAGCATCGATCTAGACATTGAGCCGCCCTACCATATTTCCTTTAAACACCCAAATCATAGTGCTTATAACTTCACCATTCTCAAGCGCAGCCGTGAAGTACAAGGTCTATACGTTGAGCTTGATCGCAGTAAGGCTACGCAGTCCCCCACCATGCGCATTGATACCATACCTCCAGGCGCCACCGTCTTCATTAACGGAGAGATGTACCCGCTTCCAACGCCTGTGGTCGTTACTTTGGTTGGGAGACGCAATGTGTATGTAAGCTTATCGCTGGATGGTTATATTACTGAGAACATTACGGTTGCTTCAAACGGGGGCGACGTCAATATACAGAGTACTTTGTTTCCCGAGTAGTGGGGAGAATGAAGATTTTGTTTGCTTTTGACAAGTTTTTGCGGATGCTAGGGATGCACAGAATGCCGCGATACAGCGAGCTAGAGCGAGTGCTCACGCCAAGTGACGCCGCTGACGATGAGGATGCGCAAACTTGCCAATAAAAGCGGTTTTAGCTGGAGTACGCGTCGTTATTTGGGAATAAAAAAAAGCGCCTTTCGGCGCTTTTTTTATTCTTCCTCGCTAATTGCCCCAGTTGGGCAGCTATCGAGACATGCCAAGCACTCAATGCATGTTTCTTTATTTACCACTGCAACGTCGCCTTCGACTTTGATCGCCTCTGTTGGGCAAGCATCTTCGCAAGCACCGCATGCAATACATAACTCAGCATCTACTACGGGATAAGCCATAAGTTCTCCTTAAAAGTTCGTCGAAACCAAAAGCCAGCGTGTGCCAGCACAAGAGCCGCTAGCTCACGCTAGCCCGCGCAAACTAGCAGACTTGTTAGCAGTTTGCAAGCAGCAGATCGCTCTCGCTATGAAACGCTACTCGGGTCATAGTCGAAGTCGGGGATCGCCGATTTTAGCTTGAGAATTTCGGCTAAGCAGATGAGACCAGGCATAATGAGGACGGTGCCCAAGAAGCAGAAGGATATGCCAATGATCGAGAGCTGGCCCATGGTGTTTAGACCCATGTGCTGGCTCAAAACCATGGAGCCAAAGCCCACCATCGTTGTGGCCGATGACATGAAAACCGCGCCTCCCACTTCGCGTAGTGCCACAAACACGGAGCCGCGACCAAGACTTCGGTATCGTTGGTAAAGGTAGATGGAACCATCGATGCCGATGCCCAAAATAACGGGCAGTACCACCATGTTGAAGATGCCGAGTTTGAGGTCAAAGAGTATCATCGTCAAAATAGTTAAAACGATGGAGCTGAGTAGCGGCGTGGTAATGATGAAGGTGGCAGCAAAACAACGCTGTTGAATAAAGACGATGAGCAGCACTAGTGCCATGGCGATGAAGGCGATGCGCACGCCGTCACTTTGAACTAGGCGCAGGATGTCGGAGTAGACGAAGGCGCCTGTTGCTGCGACAAGCTCTTTTCCCTCAACACGTATAGAGCGGATTTCGTCGGTGAACATGTGGGCTTGGTAGCCATTGTATGTGCTCGTCAATTGGTAAGCTAGAGCGATGTTGCCAAAACTAAAGTCGACGCCGCTATCGGGGCGCGGTGGGAGCGGGGAGACGCCGCTTTCTTTGAATTGTAGTTTCACCCAAAGGGGAAGATCGTCGATGTTAACGGGCTGCGTAACTAGGTAGGGGCGGAGTTGAGCGATTTTTTCTTTCTCGTTTTTGGGCAAAAAACGGATATTGCGATCGGATGTGCGCTCCGCGATCTTTGCGATGATCCCCAATCGCTTTTCTTGCTCAAGCGCGGTGGTAGGCATGAAACTAAATATGCTCGCCGTCGCTTTGATGGTGTCGAGACGATCGGAGTCGCGCGTTTCGGGTAGCGCATCGAGTGCCCAATGCGGGAGTAAGCTGGCTAAGCGGTTCATATGCTTAAACGCCGCCCACTCAATGCTTTGCTCCAAAGTTTCGCTTAAGAGCTGCTCGCTTAGACTTCGGCTAAAATTCGGGTAGCGTAGAACCATCGCCTTGGATAGCCCCACAACTTTGCTACTCTCGGCGCTATATCGCGAACCAAGCGGTAGCGCGGAATGTAGCGCATAAGGAAGCGTTTTAAGCGCAATGTCACTTACTATGAGCGATTGGTAACGCTCAAGATAGGGGAGAGTCGGCCTGAACGCGTCGGTTATTTGTTGCGTCGTATGCGGCATGAATGTGGAAAGACGTCGAATTTGATAAAATGCATTATCCCCATGGCGCCGATCCAATTGCATCTGGAAAGCAGCGACCTGCTCGGTGTTGTCAAATAAGATTACGGCAGGGGAGGCATGGCGCGTAGCTGCGGCGGCTGCTTTGTAGCGACTTTGGCTTTGAGAGTCAGCACTGGCTTTGAGCTGGAGACGATAGAAGTTCTCCTCAAACTGAACTTCGGGGATCTGCGAAACTCCGTAGCCAACCAAAACAAGCATCGCCACCAATACCCCAAGCGCGATCAGTCTGTTTCGTCGTGTAGACTCAACGAGCGCTCTCCGCTTCGATTCGCGGCGACGCACTTTTGAGGGAAGCAGGCGTTCCATTAAAATAACCGTCGCTGGCATCACCGCGATCATAGTCAAAAACGCGATAAAGACGCCGACTCCCGCTACTAGCCCAAACTGGCTAAAGCCATGGAAACCCGACAATAGAAGCGTGAAAAACGTCGCCATCGTCGTTAGGGTGCCAAAAAATATCGGCGTCCCCGTCTCGCGCATCGCGATGGACATCGCCT
Source organism: Bradymonadales bacterium (assembly GCA_041656175.1). Classification (GTDB taxonomy): domain Bacteria; phylum Myxococcota_A; class Bradymonadia; order UBA4248; family UBA4248; genus JBBAEA01. Next base: position 9,124 of record JBBAEA010000060.1, read on the forward strand.
CATTTGTGGCTCTGCCCAAGCGCCGCTCCTGCTCAAAACGCACATACAGATGTATTCCGTAGTCAATACCTAAACCGAGCAATATCGCGAAAATAAAAGCAGTAATAAGGTTGAGATAGCCAATGGTAACGAAGGTTAGCGCTAGCGTCCAAAGGGTTCCCATAATGAGTGGCAACAAGATCCGAAGCCCCACGCGTATGCTTCTAAAAAAGATGCAAAGTAGCAGGAAAATGTTGAAAATCGTCAAACCCACTGAGCGAATAATGTCGTTAATGATGGCTTTGTACTCATTTTGCATATCCTTGAGGGCGCCGCCGTAATCAATGATTAAAGCGCTGTGGTAGCTTTGGGGCTTTAGCGTATCGGCTAGCGCGGATATTTCCTTGACGTGCGCCTGTATGGTGCGAAGCCCCGTCGCCGCGTCTTTAAAGCGCAACTCTAGCCTCAGCATCCACGCTCCGTCGGCAAGCTGGTAGAGCGGAAATTCACGAAATTGCGAGAGTTCCGATGCCTCGTAGCGCTCCAAGAGCTGCTCCTTTAAGCCCACAAGCTCTTGATTCTTCCCCTCGCCGCCCTCCCCCGCGCCTATTTTCTCCAAACTCGGCACCAAATCATCGCACTCCCCCTCCTCGCTCGCCACGATCAAACACGACTTGTACTCGCCGCTCATTTGTCGCGCTTTGGTAAGCGCACGGTCTATCTCCTCGTACGCCCGCTCAAGTTCATGCGTTGGCGCATAGAGAAGCGCGTTTTTTTCAAAAAACGCCTTGTCATTGTGAAACTGCACGCTTCCCACAATGTCCATCGCCTCCAAGGCCTTCACAAAATCGCGCCCAAAGGCAATCAGCGCGTTATCGCACCAGCTCTCAGCTGAGGGGGGCTGCTCGCTGAATAAATCACGCCCCTCGCGCGTAAATTCTTCGACACAGTCGCGGTAACTTTGTGTTTCTTTGTATGCGGGCGAAAGCTCAAGATCGGGCGTCTCTAGAATGATTTGCAAGGTCGATATGCTTCCCACTCGCTCCGAAATCTTGAAGGTGTCTGCAACGCTGCGCGCGTCCTCCGGCATTAAGTCCTTTAAATCGCTTCGCACGTCGAAGCGTGTCGCGAGCACGAATGCGGAAAGCACCGTCAATACTAGGGCTGTTAGCACAAAGATGAGCGGTCTGCGTAGCACAACTCGCGATAAATGCTCGAAAATAAACTCTGTTCTCTTTATTAACAAACCCATTTCCTCCTCCCCCGCTGCCATATCCATAAGCAAAATCGCCCTATTTGGCAACTTCACACAGGTAATTGCAATGATTGCCCAAAATCCGCAAATCTACTATGCTACGACTCGCGGCAGTTTGCGTAGTCGCGCTGCAAAACCTTGGTTTTATGGGGTGGGGGAAGTCTCCCCCTACGCGGCTGTGGCTTACGCCATGCGCCGCTACCCCCTCTGCGGGGCCTCAAACGCCGGCCCCGCAACGCCCTGGCTCGCCTTTTGCCTATAAGCTCGTTTTTCCCAAGTACCGAGGGGGTAGCCTAGGATCGCCGAGAAAAATGCACAATGAACGCATTTTGTGCGCTGGTTCGACGAATAGTCGAAACAGAGCACAAAATTTCTGCGTGAATTGTGTATTTTATGAGGAAGCCTAGGCGAGGGGGAAACTTCCCCCTAAAAAGCTTTTAGAATATTGGTACAGGGCGAATGTAGAATTTTTTACAGCATCAATAATGTAGAGGGTGCAGTTTTATGATTGTTCAATGCGATAAATGTTCGCGTAGTTACAAGTTGAATGCGGATAAGCTGCCGGCGCAGGGTGGTCGGATTGCGTGTCCGGAGTGTAAGAATGTGTTTTTTGTGGCGCCGCGCCAGGAGAGTTTTGAGCTGCCCAAGGCGGTGGAGAAGCCGGTGTTGAGCGGCGAGGATATGTCGGAATGTACGTGGAAGCTGCGTTTGGCGGGGCTGACGTATGCGTTTCAGGGGCTTGAGAATCTGCATGATTGGCTGCTAGCGCGTAGCAGTTTGGAGGGGGTCAAGATTGCGAAGGATGATGATGATTGGGGGGAACTTGGCGATTATCCTGGGGTGATGACGACGGAGTTGATAACGAAGTTTTTTCCGCTTGGTGATGTGCCGACGTCCAAGAGCGGTGAGGAGCTGGAGAAGCCTGCGAGCATCGCGCCGACAAGTGAAAAGCTCCTATCGAGCGATATTCCGTCTACGCAGATGTCGGTGATAACGGCTAAAAAACTTGCCAAGCCTCGCTCTGCTCGCCAATCGACGCAAAAAAAAGCAGAGATGTCGCAGGGCTTTAAGATTTTTCTAGTCCTTGTGCTCGGCTTGCTTATCTGCGTTGGGGTGCTGTATTGGGGCGGTATTATTAGCATAGATAAGTTTTTGCCACCAAGCAGTAAAGAGTTTGTGCTTGAAACTCCCGTAAAGGCGCTGCCCAAGGGCGAGCCTGAGGCACAGGCGCCGAGCGAGCTTGATGAGGCTGCGCAGCCAGCGCCAGTGCAGATAAAACCCAGTTTAAGTCCCGAGGAGCTGGAGGCGATTGAGCGCGAGGCTTACGAGAAGCAGCTTGCCCTTGTGGAGCAGCATATTAAGCAACGTCGGTGGCCAGAAGCGCGCGCGGTTGTTGAGAATCTTTTGCTTCAGCACGCGGACGATAGGGCGGTAAACGAGCTTGCGCTAAAGATTTACCGCGCTCTGAATTTAAACGATGATGCGGAACGGATTCGCAAGCTACTAGCGACGTTGCCAAAGTAGGGCGAGTTTTTCGCGTAGCGATTGGCGCAAGGGCTAGCCTAGCGGCTAGGTTTTTGCGCCTAGGATTTAAGCGGGTATTTCTTAATAGCAGTGATTCACGGCAGCTTTAGCGCTATGGTTCGCTGTGTATTTCGCTTAAGCGCGACAGAATGTTCTCAATTTCGCGGTGGTTTGGGAAGCGCGCTTCGTCGCGTTTAAACTGCGGTGTATGGGTGTGGGCGCGACCATTTTGTTTTTTTATGCCGTGCACGATATGCAGCATTTCGTGGAATAAAACGAATTTTAGTGCAGCTCGAGGCGTTTTTGGGTGTTTAAGTACGGGGGATAGACTGATGTAGTCGTGTGAAAAGTTGTAGCGACCTAGTTGTCTGTATGCGTGTCTTTGAGCCCAAACTATGCGTGGTTTTTGTAGTTTTTTTTGGAAAAACTCTGCGTTAATTTCATCGAAGAGCTCGTTGAGCAAATCTTGTTCTTGCGGATTTTGTGGTGGCAGTGAGCGGTAAACTTCGAGCAGAGCTAGGAATTCGGGCGTTTTTGAGTATTCTTCGAAAGCTCTTGCTGCTTTTGGCCTTCCTGTTACGAGGTGCTCGACGAGTTTTTCCCATACTTCGTACGGTGCCCTATGTGCGGCAAAGTTAAGTGAAAGCTGGGGGTGGTGCTTCGTTCCCTCTTTTTTCCATAGCGTTTTATTGAGGCAGAACGTAACGTTGTATCGCATTGGCGCCTCTTCAAAATGCTTTAACGCTCTGTTTATATGGCTAAATGCCAAATAAAATGCGTTAAAGTTGCTATCATTTTCGTTTAAGCACAATAATGCTTTCAATATTCTTTGTGATGGTATTTTAAAGCTCTCAATGCTGCTGCGCTGAATTTTGATATCTCTTAATATGCTGTCGACGTTTCGTTTAATTGAGTTTTTAACGATATGGTCTTGTTCATCGTCTCGAGTTGCGGAGTTCCAGAGCAGTTTATTTATTTCCTCCCAATATCTATTTATATTATTGATGCTATAAGACATAATTTTGCCAACCGTGGTAAAAAATTATTACTAAGTCTAGGGTTTTTAGGACCCTTTGTGCATCCATACAACGTCGATGGTTTCAGTCTCTCGTATGGATTTTGGTCTTTGGCTCGAAACAGGCGTTTGCAGTGAAGGTCTTGGATGCGGGCTTTTATTGAGTTCGAGCAGGTTCTCGAAGTCGTGTAAAAATTCGATAGCCGACGAGTATCGCTGCTCGTCGTTTCGCGTAGCTCTTAAGATGAGCGGCATGATCGAGGCGATTCTTGCTCTGTAAGGGGGGAGCGGCGCGTTGGGGCGAGTGGAGCCAGTGATGAGGTATAGCAACATTTTGCCGAGTTCAAAGACGTCGCTTGCCGGGTTAGCGTTGAGTACGCTATCGTGCAAATATGCGTTAATAACGCCCGTGACTTTGACGGAGTAGGGGTCGTCACTGGTTCTGAGAATGAGTACGTTCTCCGGGCTGATGTGGGGGAGTAGCAGCTTATTATGGTGTAGCTGCGCCATCGCTTGGAGGATCTGGTGGATGATGTGCATGAGAGAGACTTCATCGATCCCGTTAAATGGCGCTTCTTTGGATAGGCGGTATGAGCGAGTATCCTCGATCGACACGCCTGTAAAATTTTGGTCGTTGAAGGACTCGTATACGGCTAGCAGGGAGGGATGATTAATGGCGGCGAGTCGGGCGGCGCACTGTGTTAGCCTTTGGACGACGTCGTTATTTTTGGCATACTGTGGCGCAAGCAGGTAGAGCTGCGCGCGGCGATCCATAGGCTTTTGTAGCGCTTCATAGTGTGTAAGTCGCTCATCGAAATATAAAGTGTCGATGGGAACGTATTTTCCAGCGACGAGCTGCCCAATATAGTTGGCAGGATCCCTACGGAAGTTATCACTAACAAGATAAGCATCATCGCACTGACAACGAGCGCCAAGTTTTGCGCCAGTCAGCGAGCAAACAGGACAAAGTGGCATATAACCCCCAAAACGAAAGATGGCGCGAATTGGACAAGGCGCTCTTCTCTATATAAGTCGTAAACACAATCTCGCCTTTGTCTATAAGGCTGGAGTGAATTTTGACGCTAATAGCCACGAAATAGAGAAGAAAATACTCCAAAAAAAACGAAAGCGAGAATCGAATTTCATCCATTCTCGCCTGTTAGGGTCTATTGACTTAAGAAACGAATCTTGGCCTACGACGCGCCTCTTTTCGGCGTCGTCTAGCCGCTTCTTTTTGTTTACGCTTTTTTACAATACTTGGTTTTTCGTAATGTCTTCGTCTTTTAAGTTCTTTCATGACGCCTTCACGGGCCATGTGGCGCTTCAACTGATTGATCGCGCGATTGAGGTTTGATCCTTCTACAGCAACTTGCAGTGGACCGAGTTCCCTCATTTTGCTTTCCATAAAATTCTCCTTATGCGTGAGGGGGTTAACGAAACTTGCGATAGATTGGCCAAGACACGCCAAAAGCAAGCCACAGCATTCTATATTAAAGCCGTGTTTACTGTCAAGCAAAATCGGGTTTATAGGGCAGACTCGACTTGATTTGTTAAGGTCTTTCGTGCCTTTTTTGCCTTTCGTGTCTTTAAATGATGAACCACGAAAAACACGAAAACACACGAAAAGCTCTTTCTTTTTTATTCTTACAGAACCGACTTGATTTGTTAAGGTCTTTCGTGCCTTTCGTGTCTTTAAATGGTGAACCACAAAAAACACGAAAAACACGAAAAGCTCTTTTTTTTTGGTCTTACAGACCCTACTTGATTTGTTATGGTCTTTCGTGCCTTTCGTGTCTTTGAATTTTAAACCACGAAAAACACGAAAACACACGAAAAGCTCTTTCTTTTTTATTCTTACAGAACCGACTTGATTTGTTATGGTCTTTCGTGCCTTTCGTGTCTTTGAATTTTAAACCACGAAAAACACGAAAACACACGAAAAACACGAAAAAATGCGAATTATTCAGGGCATCCTTGGGTAGACTCTGATGAGTGCAAAAACAGTAGGGGCAGGTTTCAAACCTGCCCTTGATTAAAACTTTGATTCGTTCAAAGCTCTCTGAGAGGGGTTTTGTTTATATTATTTTGAGAGGGAGGATGTAGATGTAATAAACGAGTCTTTTAGTATAGGGTGGAGTTTATTTGTTATAGTATACAAGATGTGTTAGTATATCTTAGTGTTGTTAGACATGGCTATAACGGTTGTTTACTTTATATTTTTCTTTGGGTATTGCTTTTTGTTGTATCGTGCGTATTGGGGCGCATTTTACTTGCATTTAGTTATAAAATGTAGCAATATGCCGCGCGAGCCAGCAGACGTGGTGTCTGTGTCATTTTATTATTAGCATAAGAGGTGGTTGTTGTGTCTCATGTCTTTTTAACCCAAGCGCAGTTTTTACATGAAATTAATCGTTGCGATTTTTGCGAGGAGAAACCTTGTCGACAAGCCTGTCCTGTCAATTGTTCGCCAGCAGATTTTATTGCTGCCGTTCGTGGTGGGGATGCATGTGACTACGCTCGTTCAGCTGCTGAGATCATGACCATGAACCCCTTAGGCGGTGTTTGCGGCGGTATTTGCCCGGATACGCACTGCCAGTCGGCTTGTTCCCAGAAGTTGCTAGGTAACGGGGCGATTGAGATTCCGCGATTACAAGCGACGATCATCAATCGTGCTAAAGAGCTTGGTGTTATGCCTAAGCTCCAAAAGGCGGAGAGGCGAGGTAAGAAAGTCGGCGTAGTGGGTGGCGGTCCTGCTGGGCTTGGAGCGGCGATGGTGCTCTCGCAGCGAGGCTACGATGTGACTATCTTGGAGAGACGCAATTATTTGGGTGGAGCAGTGGCGCTTATTCCTGAGGATCGACTGCCCGCGTCTGTGCTAAAGACTGACGTTGACTGGGCGATTGAAGCGGCTGGGATTGAAGTACGCTTCAACACCGAAGTGCGGGATCCAACAAGCCTACTCAAAGAATTTGATGCCGTTGCGGTGACGACGGGTCTGCATAATCCCATAAAGCTTGGTATTCCAGGCGAAGAGAATGCATTTTTTGGCAACACCTATCTCGTTAATCCGCCAAAACTGAGCGGGCGCATCGTCGTCGTTGGAGGTGGTGCGATTGCGGTAGACTGCGGTCTCAAGGCTTTGAAGCATGGTGCAAGCGCGGTAGAATTGGTATCGCTGGAGAAGTTCAACGAAATGCCCCTAACGCCCAAGGAGCGCATGCACCTACTGGATGCGGGGATCGAGTTAGTAGGGCGCACGCGCTTGGCAGAGATCGAGGTTGTTGAGGGCAAGCTCGTTGCGGCTAAGTTTGTCCGCATTAAGCTTGACGGCGATGTCTTTAAACTCTCGGCGACAAGTGATGTCGAGGATTCCGAGTACACGCGTACGGACGTCGATCACATCGTTATTTGCATAGGTAACCGCGGTGACGCCAAGGTCGAGCATGAATCAATATTCTATGCTGGCGACGGTTGGTCTGGTCCTTCCACGGCGGTAGAAGCTGTTGCATCTGGCAAGAATATTGCTGCGCAGATTGATCGCTACCTCAAAAAAGAACCATTGCTTAAGATTGAGCGCAGCTATCCCCTCAAGAGCTACGAAAAAATCGAAGGTTACAACGATTTACCAGTCTCATTAGAGACAGACTTCTTTGGTCGCAAGCTCCCAAACCCCTTCCTACTTTCGGCTGCACCGCCTTCGGACGGCTACGCTCAGATGAAGCGTGCCCTTGATGCTGGTTGGGCTGGTGGCGTTATGAAGACGGCCTTTGACGATCTTGATATTCACATTCCCGCAGGCTACATGTTTGCGCTTGATGACTTGACTTATGGAAACTGTGACAACGTCTCTGAGCATCCGCTCAACCGTGTTTGTGCCGAAATCAAAAAGCTACGCGCTGAGTACCCAGATCGCCTCATCGCAGCCTCCACGGGTGGTCCCATTACTGGAAACGATGAGCATGATCGCGCGGGTTGGCAGTCGAACACGAAAAAGCTCGATCAAGCCGGCGCCATGGCCGTTGAGTACAGCTTATCCTGCCCGCAAGGCGGCGACGGCACCGAAGGGGACATTGTTTCTCAAAACGCGGAGTTAACCGCCAAAGTCGTCGATTGGATCATGCAGGTCAGCGATCCCGAGATACCCAAGCTCTTTAAGCTCACCGCAGCGGTTACCTCGATCGCCGTTATACTTAAGGCGATCCGTGAAGTCCTTGATCGCTATCCTCACAAAAAAGCAGGCGTCACACTCGCTAATACCTTCCCGGCTCTAACTTTCCGCGATCACCTCGATTCGGATACCCACGCTTGGGATCAAGGTGTACTCATTGGTTTGAGCGGCCATGGTGTTACGCCCATCTCGAACTTGACGCTCTACTCCGTTGCCAACTCTGGGATTACCATCTCTGGAAACGGTGGCCCCATGAACTATCGTGATGCCGCTAACTTCTTGGCTCTTGGCGTAAATACCGTTCAGTTTTGCACCGTTGCCATGAAACACGGCGTTGGCATTATCAAGCACCTAACGGAGGGGCTATCTCACTTTATGGCACAGCGAGGAATTAATTCCGTCGACGAGCTCATTGGTCGCGGCAAAAACTCGGTTACAGATTTCATGGATCTCACGGCGGTGAAGCAAATTCCGCAAGTCGATGAAGACCTTTGCATTGGCTGTGGAAACTGCGCGCGTTGTTCGTATTTCGGCATTAGCTTTAATAAACAACGTAAAAAACCTGAAATACACGCAGAAAATTGCATTGGCTGTACGATTTGCGTTAAAAAATGCATGGCTTCGGCTCTTAGCATGCGCGATAGAACACAAGCCGAAATCAACGCTTATCCTGATCCGCTAAAGTGGAAGCAACCCTAAGCGGCGCCTTAGCTGCTCTTTAATAGGGCGTTTTGTATTCGCGTAAACAGACCCGTGCTCATGGAGCATGGGTCTGTTTTGCTATAGAGCACTTTTTTGCAAGGGCGCTCTGGGAGCGAGAAAAACGATCTTAGGATTTCCACGAATGCGTAGGTGGCCCTATACCTTGGGGAAGGGGCGAGGAGAGTTTTTTTGAACTGAGTATGGAAGCGGGTAATATACTTCTTTTTCCGAAACGCTGTCGTATATCGTAGATGCTCTTTTCGAGGGCTTCGTTTTTGGCGATGCTTTCTCTGTCGGCAAAAAGCGAGCCTTGTAGGGGAAGGGCTGTGCTACTAAGTTCATAGACCGTAATCGTTAGTGCGCGTACGTTTTTTTGCCATAGGTAGTAGGTGCTAAAGAGTTTAAACGCCGTTTTGGCGATGAGCGCAGCACTCTGACTTGGCTGGGCAAGGCGCTCTTGGAACTGTTTAAAAACTAAGGCGCTATCGCGGATGGTGAGTTGTACGCCGCTAGCGCGTGTCTCGTTGTCGCGTAGTCGCTGAGATAGGTGTTGCGCCAAAAAGAGCAGAGCGCAACGCACTTCGTCGAGGCTGACTAAGTCGGCTGCAAAGGTTTGCCCATGGCCCATGCTTTTGTGGGGGATGGGGGTGTGGTTATAGAGGACGGGGGAGCTATCTAAGCCATTGGCGTTGATCCAAAGGGTGCTGCCGTTTTTACCTAAAATACGTTTAAGAAGTTGTGCGGGGCTGCGGGCTAGGTCGCCTATGCTGTGTATAGCGTAGAATTTGAGCTTTTCGCATGTGGAGCGCCCAACGCCCAAGAGCAGTGAAACGTCTAGGGGCCAAACAATGCTTTTGAACTCCTCTTTACGGATCAAGGTGACGGCATCTGGTTTTTTGAGATCTGATGCAAGCTTTGCAAAGACCTTGTTAAAACTAACACCAATAGAAAGCGTAAAGCCAAGTTCGCGCTTGACTCGCTCCTTAATTTCGTAGGCGATCTCGCTGCCACTGCGCTGATTGAGAAGCGCTAGACTTTGGCTTAAATCTAGCCAACACTCATCTAAGCCAAAGCTCTCCACTTGGTTTGTGTAGCTCTCATAAATCTTGCGCACCTCTTTGGAGTAGTGCAGATAGGCATCGTAGTGCGGCGCCACAATGAGTAAGTTGGGGCACTTACGCTTCGCTTGCCAGATCACTTCACCCGTCTTTACACCGTAACGCTTTGCCGCTTCACTCTTGGCCAGTACAATACCGTGGCGCTCCGCTTGGCTGCCACAAACCGCTATCGCTTTACCCCGTAGCGAAGGGTTTAGTACCGCCTCGATCGAGGCAAAACAATTATTGATGTCGCAGTGTAGAATAAGCCTTTGCATACTAAAAGAGGGTGATTAAGGGTTTTATGCGGTGAACGCATGTTCACTGCTTTGAGCTTTAGCGACTTACACTGAACAAGTCAAGAAGCAAAAACAAGCAAGCTAGGCTAAACTACAGAGTAGAGACCTTTGCACGGCTAGAAATTGTGAATTTAATTTTACAAATCCGATACAGTTTTAAACAAAATGAGACATTTTTTAGAGAAATATAAGCTAAAAATGCTAATAAAATAAGGCAAGGTGAAGATAGAATGACATTTTATTCGAAAAGTGCTTAAAAGCGTGCTTTCTTAGTGCCACAGCCGTCCAGGCTGTGGCCGCTTCGCGCGCGGCCTCAGCCGCGACCAATCGCTGACATCCATGTCGCGATTGAAGGGGCGGGGGGTACGGGGGGG
>JBBAEA010000061.1:0-19524 GCA_041656175.1 Bradymonadales bacterium
CGAACAAGAAAAAAAACCGTAGGTTTTTCATGAGACTAGATTTGCGCAATCGAACGCAAGCCTGCGTGAGTGCAGCGCAAATCGTAGTCGGAATTGAGGAACTGAGCCCTTAGAACCCTTTCTCTGTGTAACATATTGACTTTATAGGCTTTATTTTGAAAACTCGCCTGACTTTCTTGCTTTAATCAAGGGGCAGCTTTGAAACCTGTTCCTACTATTTTTGCATAAATCAGAGCGTTCTTAACATATTTGTTACATGTATGAGTGAAAAAAGTGGTGAATTTGGCATTTATAATATTGCATTTTAGTCTTATCTTGCTAAAGTTCAAGCAACCACATAGGGTTTGACGTGTGCATACCTGTTTAACGTGTGTATACCTTGTGTATATCTATTTACGATAAGGATTGTTCGAATGATGAAAAATGTGTTTTAAATCACTTGTGTCGTGGCTGCCATTACACTCTTTACGTCATGCGATGATGACGGTAGTAAAATCAAATGTAAAGAGCCCAATATTCTGTGCTCTTAAATGTGTGTTAATCCCAACGAGGATGTGAATCACTGCGGTGGTTGCAATGATGCAGGCGGCGTAGATTGCAGTCTAGAGAACAAAATCTGTAAAGCAGGGCTTTGCCAATCCACCAATGCTTGTCTTGCTCCCAATACGCTCTGCGGCTCTGACTGCGTAGATACCCAAAGCAGCGCTAAGCACTGCGGTGACTGCAATGATGCAGGCGGCGTAGATTGCAGTCTAGAGAACAAAATCTGTAAAGATGGGGTTTGCCAATCCACCGACACCTTAGATTATACCCTTGCCGATCCCCAAAACTATAAGGCTTTGCGGGTTTCTGTGGTCTGTCTAGCAAATTGCGGTATTAGTCACATTCTAGACCAAGCAGCCGACCGAAGCCACGACGGCTCCGACGATGGCGCAAAGCGAGCGGGCTATATCACTGCGGATCTGGATCCAACGGAAAGCGGAAAACTACAGTTTACAATGGATGCTGGCAGATCAGGCCCCATACAGGTCATCTACGTACACGCAATAGACAAATAAACCTTGCCAGCTTACGAGCAGCATGTTAGCGGCTTAGCCGCGGCATGCTCAAGCTCAAAGAAATAAGCTCCCTCTATTGCGCATGGGTGATTTTCACGAAAACAGCGGTGGCTAATTTAAAGCCGCCGCTGTCGATTTTTTGCTCACCATGTGCAAGCTTTCGTAGATGCATTCGTGGGGTTCTATAAAGAAACGAGTTTTCCTGTTTGAGGTAGCGAGACCTTTGCACGGCTAAAAATTGTGAATTTAATTTTACAAATCCGATACAGTTTTAAACAAAATGAGACATTTTGTAGAGAAATATAAGCTAAAAATGCTAATAAAATAAGGCAGGGTGAAGATAGAATGACATTTTATTTGAAAAGTGCTTAAAAGAGTGCTTTCTTAGTGCCACAGCCGTCCAGGCTGTGGCCGCTTCGCGCGCGGCCTCAGCCGCGACCAATCGCTGACATCCATGTCGCGATTGAAGGGGAGGGGGGTACGGGGGGTAACATCTTTTCTTTGGCACAAAGAAAAGGGTTTCCCCCCGTGCAAAGCTCTCAATATGAAAACAAACTATTTCACCCGCAGTTTCATCCCCGTTTTAATGGTAGAGCTCTCCTTGAGTTTGTTCCACTTAAGTAAATGACTCATAGGAACATTGAATTTTTTGGCGATTTTAGAGAGTGAATCACCTCGTTGTACGGTGTAGTACTTGCTGCTACTGCGACTTGTAGCGCTAACTTTCGATTGCGCCTTATTTTGTGCGAGCCTCTCCTCCCTCCAAGCCGCGAAATCAGGAGAACCCTTCTTAATGATGCGCGCGTCTTGCTCGGCCAATAAAACAATCTGAGAAATATCTTTGTTCTTTGGCAAAAAAACCTGCAAATGCATATTGGGGCGCAATTTTGCGCTCGGATCGAGATCGTTCCAAAGCGCTAGCTGCCTTTTACTAATACCCAAGTGCATCGCAATAACTCCGAGTTTGTCACCGCGCAGCGTAGTATAAAAATAGCGATTGCGATCTGGAAAGCTGAAGTTTTCCGAGCTTACCAAAACCACCGTTCGATGATCGTTTTCGCCATCCTTGCGGCGTTCTTCCGATTTTTTGGATCTGGCAATAGCGCCCTTTGGTACCAAGATCTCGCTTCCATAGGGCGCCGTCTCTCGCGAATCAAAACCGTTAAGTGCTCGCAAAACCCTTGCAGGCACGCCGATTTCCTCGGCTAAAAGCTCTATACTTTGGCCAAACTTTAGCGTCACGCGCTCGTTGTCTTTGGCATACTTTTTATTCAAATCATCGAAGCGCTCCACAAAACCCTGCATCGAACCCGCGGGAATACGCAGTTTGTAATTGTTCACATAGGGCGGGGTATAGTCTTTCAAAAGCTCAGGATTGAGCTCCGCGATAAGTTCAGGCGAACAACGCGCAGCTTTTGCAACGCTGTCTAGCTTTGTACGCGCAGGAAGCTCGACTACATCAAAATTCCAAGCCTCGTCGTATATGAGCCCCTCAAAGCCAAAGACCTTAGGATTCTTCCCAATAAGGGCCGCAGCTAGAATTTTCGGCACATAACGACGCGTTTCATCGTACATTGCACCATATTCTACGAGCTTAAAGTAGTCCGTCGCGTTGTAGCGGTCGATCGCTACGTTCACCGTCCCCGGACCGCCATTGTATGCAGCCATCGCTAGTGGCCAAGAATGGTAGCGCTGATATTGCTTGCGCAAATATTCTGCCGCCGCCCGCGTCGATTTCTCGGGGTCAAAACGCTCATCAACATACTCATTAATAATCAGCCCCATACTAACCCCCGTACTCGGAATAAACTGCCACATCCCGCCCGCACTAGCAGGGCTCTTGACCCGTGTCTTAAAACCACTCTCAATCATGGCCAAGTATAGCAAATCCTCCGGCATCCCCTCCTCGCGCAAAATCCGCGAAATCATCGCCTGCCACTTCCCCGACCTCTGTAACCAAATCCTTATCGTCCGCGAACCAGGCGACGAGTATAGCGCCAAATACTCCTTCACCGCTCGCTGCTCCAAACAATCTAAACCAAAGGGTAACAATAAAGTTCCCGCCTTCCCATCAGCCTTCTCCACCCCTTTGTACGGTTCCAACTCCTCTTGAACCATACGCAGCGCCTCCTCCAACGCCCTGTGCGCCATCCCCCCGTCCGCATCCTCCTCCCTAATCGGGCTTGCCGTCCCCATCAACGATCGCATCGCTTGGTCGTAACTGAGTCGCATCGGGTCACGCGCCGAAAATACCTCCACCTCCCCCGCTTCATCCCCAAGCTGCTTGCCGCCCGATGGCATAAGTCTGCGCTCCAAAACTCGCATCGCACTGATTTCGTCGTAGTCCGTTCCACCCGCGCTATCGCTTTCTTCCGCCTCTTCCAAGACCTCATTTAAGAACGCATCCGCCTCATCCTCAATAACCGCGCCCATTTCCTCGCCGGTGCCGTTTTCTACAAGCTCAGCCTCCTCTGCCAAAACTTGCCCACCGTAGCCGCAAAGCAAAAGTACACTCGCCAAACACCATCCTCTCATTTCCATGCTCACTCCATCGTTTCGCCCCCGCAATCATGCTCCACCAAAGCGCCCCCACGCGCAAGTATTCCATAATTTTATGCATTTTTTTGCCTTAATGCTAAATTTTTTGGCAGGGGGGCTTCGCCACCCCTACGCGCAAGCTTCCCTCAGCATGCGCCTGCAAGCGCAAAATTTTGTGCATTGTTTCGCCTAATCGGCGAACCACCGCACAAAATGCGCTTTGCGGCCCCTGCTTCGGGCGATCTTGCGCTACCCCCCGGGTTGCTTGGCGCAAGTAAGTTTGAGCCGAAAACAGCTTCATATGAAGCAGAAGTTCATTCTTGTGCACTAAAACGACAGCAAGTTTTGCCTACGCGCGCTTTGTGTTTACATTGGATGGGTGGCTAAGGGTTTGCGGCGTTTTGTCGCAGCAAGCAGCCGCAAAGACTGGAGTTAGACCATGCTGCGATACATTAGCACCATCCTCTATATATTGATGCTCTTGCTCTTTGGCGCGATATCGGCGCAAGCCCAAGGTTTGAGCCCAAACTCCGAGTCGCACATTCTGCACTTTAGCGAAGACTTTTCCTCTACTTGGCTGCTGCGCGAAGGACGCGTTGAACATCCAGCGGTTGCGGGTTTGAGCAAAGTCGAGGCGAACAAATTATATTTTTACGTTGATCCCAACTACGAGCTCCGCGCGCAAAGCGTAATTCAGTCCTCAGCCTCAGCTCGCGAAATGACGATGCGCTACTTGCCAGAATCTTTTGTCTCTGATGTGCACATTTACTTGCTTGGCGATATCAATCAGTATTTTGAAGGTCTTGGAGAGAAGGCGCGCGCGCCATCGTGGGCAGCAGGGCTCGCAATTTTGAGCGATGGAGTGATTTTAATACGCTTAAAGCCTACTACGGCTTCGCTTATCGAGCCAGAGCGCACCTTAGCGCACGAACTCAATCACATCGCGCTAAAGCGTATGAGCAACAATAATCCGCTTCCGCACTGGTTCTATGAGGGCTTCGCTATGCTCTCCACCGAAAAGTGGAACATTCACCGCGCCGAAATTTTGGCGCATGCCTCTATGACTGGCCGCATCTTTGCGTTCGATAAAATTAGCAATAGTTTTCCTGCACAAGGTGCAGCCGTCGATCTAGCCTACGCACAGTCCAGCCACTTCGTGTCTTGGATAGTAAAACAATGGGGTGAAGCGAATTTTAAACGCTTTCTTGAAAGAATCGCCGCAGGAACAGCGTTTAAAGATGCGTTTCGTAGTCAATACGGTGTGGCACTGGCGAGCGCTGAGATGGAGTGGCGCAGCGGATTGGAGAAGAAAAACAGCTGGTTTGCACCGCTACTCACTATCACTTCGATTTTGATGTTTTTGGGAGCCGTGATAGTGTTGGGTTTAGGGATTATGCGCCAAAAACGGCGTAAACGCGCCCTAAAACAGCCCGATGCTCTCCCGCGAGAGGCGTTGCCCAAAAATCTTAGACACTTCGGTCCCTTTACTTAATTCTTCCGACGTGACCTAAGTTTTAGGCAAAATTGGCTAAATATTAGGCTAAATGTAGGTAAAAGTGAGATACATCGAAAAATTCTTGAAGAAGTACTAGATTTTTTCGTACAGATTGATTAAGTAGAGCTTGCCCGAGGCGAGTTCGGGTTAGTAAACGGGGGATTTTCAAGGAGATGAAGATGAAAGACGAAAAGAGATTGACTCCAACAAGCGAAAATAAAAATAAAACGATTGATATTAAGGATGTTTTGGCACGTCGCCGAACCGAATCTAAACTAGATAGCCCCGAGGAAATGGATGCCATGTGGGATCGCTCGCTAGAATTCTTTGAGGAAAGTGCGAAGGAGCTAGCTCGATAACGAAATTTTGCGTTAATGACAAAGCACTGCTACAAAGCTTTTAGCGGTCTAAGACGGAGGCTAGTTTTGGATAGTTTAAGAGCGGTAATTTTGTTAGCAGTGCTTTTTTTTGTTTGCGCGTGCTCCAGTGAGTCTGAACGCGTAGCGCGCTATTGCATTCGTTGGGAAGAAGCGGTGAGTAGTGCTAGCAACTGCCCGCAGATGGCTACGAATTTACGAGCCTTTGCAAGGAGTTGGCAAGCTTACGTTTGGAGCGATGTCGGCGAGATCTGTGAGCAAACCACTGCGTGTTTACCCTGCAAAGAGGCGGCGCGCGAAATGCTGGTGCGTTGTGGCCAAAGCATAGCGCTCGCCGATGTTATAGAAGAGTTTAAAGTATCGACGACGCTGCGAAGACGAGCACGCGAGTAGGCGATTTGGAGGCTAGTTTGATGCGCAAATGTTGGCATACTTTAGCTTTAAGCATGATATTGCTTGGCTTTTTTGGGCTAGGTTTTGTTCTGCCACACGAAGCAAATGCGCAAGAAAATCCCTCGGGCGCTTTAGAATTTGGTGTTTTGTACGGTCATGGAATGGGTGGGAGCGACTCGCTATCTGCGTATGCACGCGCTATGGCTGTGGATCGCGTTCCTGGTACAATGGTGGGGCGTTTTGGGGAGCTCTATCTGTCATTAGGTATGGGCTTAAAAGGCGAAGCTGTAGCGTACTCGGCGGGCCTAAAGTTTGGTTTGGGGCTGGGAACGGACTATTTAGTTCTATTCCTCGCTACGGGGCTTATGGTCGATGGGTTTTCGGCCGTTAAAGAGAGCGGGAAGGCCAAACAAATTAAGCCTGGCCTAGGTCTACCGCTAGCACTTGGTTTTTGGGTCGATCCCATGCCAGGACTATACGTTTATATGATAGCAGAGCCGAGTTGGGCGTTTTTTGCTAAGGGGCGAAAAACTACGCCGTATCTTCCCTTTAGCTTTGCTTGGGAGCTGCGACTGCGCGGTGGTGTCGGTTTTGATATATCGAAAGTACACATTCGCCTTGATTATACTTTTCACCAATTAGCGCCGCATCCTTGGCATCAGGTTTCGATCGGCTTTGGCCTTTCATCAAAGTATATGGCAAATTTAGGGAAAGAGCCCTTATAGATTCTGGCTTCATGAGGTTTTCTATATGATTATTGCAGTAGATGGTCCAAGTGGTGCTGGCAAAAGTTCGGTTTGCCGCGAGGTAGCGCGTCGTATGGGATTTCGGATCCTAGACACGGGAGCCATATATCGCTCGGTGGCGCTACTTAGCATGGAAGCGAAAATGACGGCACTAAGCGATTTGCTAAAAATCGCTAAAACGCTGCCTTTACGCTTTGTGCCTACAGAAGAAGGGCAAAAGGTCTACATTGGGGATCGCGACGTAAGCGCAGAAATTCGTAGTTTTGCAGTAACGCAACGCGTCAATGAGATCTCGCAGATAGCAGAGCTACGTGCAGCGCTCTTAGATTTACAGCGACGTTTGGCTGTGGATGGCGACGTTATTGTAGAAGGCCGCGATATCGGTAGTGTTGTTTTTCCCGAGGCTGAGCTGAAGATCTTTTATACAGCCTCTGTTCAAGCGCGTGCAAAACGGCGCTTAGCCGAGTTTGAAGCCAAGGGCGAGCAACTCAATTACGAGGAAGTATTGGAACAAATTCGCGCAAGAGATGAGAGTGAATACCATAGAGAGGCTTCACCGCTTGTACAGTGCGAGGACGCTGTGGTTCTTGATACTTCGGCGCTCAATTTTGAGGAGTCATGCGCCGCTATGCAGGCGCTTATTCTTAAGGCGCAAGCCCTTAGGCGGGATTTGCCGCGCTAGCTCACAGGCAAGCGGAGTATTTGGGGGGTAGCGCGAGATCGCCTGAGGAATTCGCCTAGAGCCGCATTTTTTGCGCTGGATTGGCGAATAGCCGATACAGCGCAAAAAATATTGCGGCTTTTGGCGAATTACGAGGGAAGCTCGCGCGTAGGGGGGTAGCCCCCCGCCAGAAGGCAGCGAGTTATTATCAATACAAGAATTTGCTTTTGTAAGGCACTAGATGCCTAATAGATTGTTTTACTTGCATATTTCAACATCATAGTAGTGATTAGCCATGCAAAAACAGAGTTTTTTGGACTTATTTTCGAGCCAGGCTCCCGCAAAACGTGAGAAGCCGCAAACGCAGATGATGGCGCTTTTGGGTAGCGATGACCCGCGCGCGGCGGTGCAGGCGTTGGGCGAGGTGGCCTTCCATGACTTGGTGCACGGGGTTGGTTTGCATGAGGCCGCGGATTTGATGGCTTTGGCTTCGGGGGAGCAGGTGCAGGCTTGCTTTGACATGGATTTGTGGCGCAAGGATAGTTTGAACGACGACGCGATGATGCCGTGGTTGGAAGCGTGGTTAGAGATCGAGGATGAAGATTTTGTGCGTCTTTTTTATGAAATTGACCCCGAGCTTATTCCGCTTATTTTGAAGCGAAATGTGCAAGTTTTTGCTAGTGATGATCGCAATGAAGAGCCTGTGATCCCGAACGAGGAACAGTTCATTATTCGGCGCTCTCCTGATTTTGTGTATTGGATTGCCTATCCCGATAACGAAGAGAAAGCCGCTCGCCTGCAAGCTCTGGTGGAGCGACTTTATGTAACGCTTGGGGTGGAGCGCGCTTGGTCAATATTGGAGGGGATGCAGTGGGAGCTGGAAACGGATTTGGAGGAGACGGCCTACCGCTTTAGAAATACGCGGATGCAGGCTTTGGGCTTCCCAACTTGGGAGGAGGCTGCGGCAATTTACGCTCAACTGGACGTCGAGTCGGAGGCAGCGCGATTGCGAAGGGCGCCAGTGGTGGCCTTACACGTCGGCGAGGTGGAGGAGAGCCGGCTCTTTGTGGATGCGTTGCAAGAAATAGATGAAACGTCGCGGGGAGACACGTTTTTGCGCCGCGTTCTACAGCGAGTACAGCCGATTTCGCTCTTTAAGTCGCAGCTTTTGCGGCTCTCGAACGCTGTGGCCGTTGCCGATGGCTGGGACGCAGTTAATCATGAGGCGTTCAGCGTGGCGATGAAAGAGGCGATGGATAGGATTAATGTTGGGCTAGAATATCTGAGTGAAAAAGACGAGGAGTTTGCGGCGGAATTGCTTAAAATTATTCCGATCCAGCGTATTTTTACCTTCGCTTTTAACTTAAGTTTAAGCCTGGCCAAGACGCTAGCGCCGCTCTTAGAGCGAGGTCTGCTCTCAATTATCGATGACAGCCCCCTTAGTCTACTGGATGATCAGCAACGCGATATCGTGAACGGGCTTTTGCAAGAAAAACCGCGTCCGCGTTATTCGACGATGGATGGATTTGCTACTTTAGGCGATATTGAGCAAAGCGCCTTGCAAATAGCGGATCTTGCCTTCCTAGAACTTTTTGTTTATGCGGTTTTGAAGCGTAGTCGCGAAGACCTTGCCCGATTAGCCTATGAGAACGATCTCATTGGGGGCGTAGAATCGGTGAGTTTTGACAAGCTCATTCTGACGTATTTGACGCGCAAATATCGCAATGACGCCGATTTGTGGGCTCCTTTCGATGAAAGCAAGTACCCGAGTAGGGAAGAATTATTGGCCGCTGTACAAGTCGATAACGTTCAATCCATGATGTCAGAGACGACAAATCCAACGCTAGAGATGAGTTTTATAAGGTTATTGGCGCGTCTGGAGCGCATGGTTGAGCTGCAATATCCTGAAAATATACGCAAAATCGAGCCAGAATTCGTCAATCTCGTTTTGTGTGTTTAGTGGAGATGAGAACTTTACACGTATACGAATAGAGAGCTTTGCACGGGGGGAAACCCTTTTCTTTGTGCCAAAGAAAAGATGTTTCCCCCCGTACCCCCCTCCCCTTCAATCGCGACATGGATGTCAGCGATTGGTCGCGGCTGAGGCCGCGCGCGAAGCGGCCACAGCCTGGACGGCTGTGGCACTAAGAAAGCACTCTTTTAAGCAATTTTCGAATAAAATGTCATTCCATCTTCACCCTGCCTTATTTTATTAGCATTTTTAGCTTGTATTACTCTACAAAATGTCTCATTTTGTTTAAAACTGTATCGGATTTGTAAAATTAAATTCACTATTTCTAGCCGTGCAAAGGTCTCGAATATTGAGCTATGTGCGGGGGAAAGCAAAGAAGAAAATTCATGCAAAGATCTTATATATGTGTATTTGGCGCGATTTTTGCGTTAGACTCCTAGCTGGCAGCGCCAAGCTAAAGTCCAGCGCTGCGCGTTATGACGGATTTTGTCGTTTTTGTGTCAATACACAGTGAAAGATGAAGAGAAGCTTGCTAAAAATAGCAAAACACAGAACTCGACTATGGTTTTCGAATAAAGTTTTCTTTTTTAGCTTTTCTCGAACAGCTAAACTTTGGATATCAAAATGAGTAGAATATATCTCTCCCCCCCCGATATGGCTGGGCATGAGAAGGATTTAGTGATGGACGCTTTTGCCTCCAACTGGATCGCGCCCTTAGGTCCTTTTGTGGATCAGTTTGAGCGAGAACTTGGTGAGTACCATGGAGCTATGTCGGTTTGTGCACTTTCGAGCGGAACGGCGGCACTGCATCTTGCATTGGTGCTACTCGATGTGCAGCCAGGCGATAGGGTTTATTGCTCTGACTTTACGTTTTCGGCGACGGCAAACGTTATTCGTTATTGTGGGGCTGATCCTGTTTTTATTGATTCAAACTATGAAACTTGGAACATGGATCCTGAGCTTTTGGGGGATTTACTCGAAAGAGATTCGGCGCGAGGAAGTTTACCGAAGGCAGTGATCGTGGTTGATCTTTATGGTATCTCGGCAGACTACCCTAAGATTGTGGCGCTATGTAACAAGTATGAAGTGCCTATCATAGAAGATAGCGCGGAGGCATTGGGTTCGCGTTGCCATGGTCGACTCTGTGGAAGTTTTGGCGCGTTCTCGGCGCTGTCGTTTAACGGCAACAAGATTATTACCACGTCTGGCGGTGGGGCGCTGATGTCGCGAAACGAAGATGCTATAAAACGCGCTCGTTTCTTTGCAACTCAAGCGCGTGAAGCCCGTCCGTACTACCACCACGAGCACATCGGGTACAACTATAGACTTAGCAATCTTCTTGCAGCCGTTGGTTGTGGGCAGCTCGAAGTACTTGATGACCGCGTTAAAAAACGCCGCGCCATAAACGCCCGCTACCGCAAAGAGCTCGTCGGCGAAGGTATCAGTTTTATGCCAGAACCAGAGGGTTGGGAATCCAATTGCTGGCTTACAGTGATACAGCTCGATCCTAAAATCATGGCAGTAAGCCCAGAGGAACTGCGCCAAGCCTTAGAAGTACAAAACATTGAGACGCGTCCTGTTTGGAAGCCAATGCACATGCAGCCCGTTTTTGCTCACTGCGAACACGTGGGGGGGAGCGTGTGTAAGCAAATATTTGAGCGTGGCCTGTGCTTGCCCAGTGGTTCTTCCTTGAGCGAGGAGCAACAAACTAAGGTGATTACAGAAGTAAAAAGGCATTTACGACGTCGCTCTTAAGGAAACTCTGATTTATTGGGGCTACCGCCCCAAACCCCGTCTAAGGGCTACCGCCCTTAGAACTCGCTATGTGTGTAGGGCATTGATTTTATTGACTTTATTTTGAAAACCCACTTGACTTTCGTTGTTTTAATCAAGTGCAGCTTTGAAAGCTGCCTCTACTGTTTTGGCAATTCTCACATTGTTCAGAGCTTCCTTAAGCGATATTGATTGAACTCAGTCAAAAATTAATTAATGATGAATCACATGCAAAATACCATGCGTAAGTTCCAACTTAATCTACTGCGAATTTTAACCGATTTATTGGTGCTATGCCTCGCGTTTTTCTTGGCATATGCTGCTCGACTCGAATTTGCACTTGATTATGAGTGGCTAAAGCGAATAATGTTCGCTGCCCCTTATGTTTTGGGTTTTGAGTACTTTTTGATGTTTGCTAGCGGCGCCACTCGTGGGGCTTGGCGCTATATTGGCATGCGAGATGCGCTAAAACTTACGTTATCTCTAGGAATAGCGAGTATTGCTCTTATAGCTGTTCGCATTTTTGCAGGGCTATATATCGTAGAACTGCCCGTACTTCGCTATGTATTAATACCTTACAGCGTCATTCTGATGAACTTTGGCTTTGCTGTACTTGGTACGATATCGCTGCGTAGTTTGCGCCGTTTGTTACGGGAACACAAAAAACGGATAGCCTCTGATAAGCTGCTAAAAATCGCACAAAAACCACGCGTTAAAACCATACTTATCGGTGCTGGGGAAGCTGGGGTGCAGGTTCTCAAGTCGATTGAGCTCAGCCCCGCGCTTGGCATAGAGCTTGTTGGTTTTATTGACGATGACCCCTCCAAGCAAGGACGAAATATCAGCGGTTTACGAGTTTTGGGACAGAGCAAAAATCTAGGAGATATCTGCCAGCAATACGAAGTGGAGCAGGGGATTATTACGATTGCGAATATCCGCGGCGCTGATTTGCGCAATATTGTGGAAAGCTGTCAGGACGTTGGCTTACCCGTTAAAATCGTTCCCAAAATCGATGATCTCATCGAAGGAAAGATTCCCTTAAGCGCCATTCGCGAAGTTTCTGTAGAAGATTTGCTACACCGTGAATCCGTGCAGCTCGATCGAGAGGGAATATCGCAGTTTATTCGAGGGCGTCGTGTACTTGTGAGTGGCGCTGGTGGCTCCATCGGCTCGGAGCTTTGTCGCCAGGTGCTAGCCTTTGGCCCCGAAAAACTCGTGTTACTAGAACGCAGTGAGTTCTTTCTATACAAGCTTGACAAAGAACTCAGTGCACACCCCCACGGCGCAGCCCGCGTTCCAATACTCGCCGATATCAACCATAAAGAGCGTTTGGATAGCGTTTTTGATGAGTACAAGCCCGAATTGATATTTCATGCCGCTGCCTACAAACATGTGCCAATGTTAGAGAAGAATCCTGGGGAAGCGATACACAATAATATTTTGGGCACAAAGCAGATTGCGGACTGCGCGTTAGCGCACAACTGCGAGGTTTTCGTGATGGTCTCCACCGACAAAGCCGTAAACCCAAGCAGCATCATGGGGGGTTCAAAGCGTGTGGCGGAACTCTATATTCAATCACTAACGAGCCTTGGAAAAACAAAGTTTTTGGCAGTGCGCTTTGGAAACGTACTCGGTTCTACGGGCTCTGTCGTACCGCTATTTAAGGAACAAATCGCCAAGGGCGGCCCCATTACCGTAACGCACCCCGAAATGATGCGCTATTTTATGACCATACCGGAAGCTTCGCAGTTGGTCTTACAAGCGGCTACCATGGGTAAAGGGGGCGAGATATTTGTACTCGATATGGGGGAACCCGTGAAAATCGTCGATTTGGCTAAGGATATCATACGCTTAAGCGGCAAAGACGAGGACGAAATCGAAATACAATTTATGGGCTGTAGGCCAGGGGAAAAATTATTCGAAGAACTAGGTTTTGACGCAGAATGCATGGAAAAAACAAAACATGACAAAATTTATATCGGAAAACTAAGCCCCATGGCGCACGATGCACTAGAAGCGGGAATAGAAAAACTTCTGCCACTGCGAGAATCAACAGATGCAACACTAGTTCGTGAAGCATTTCAGGATTTAGTTCCAGAGCTTCAGGCAATAAGTTATGAGTCATAGTTTTATGTGCGGAAAACACATAGTTAACAAAACTATATTCACCCCTTAAAAGAAATACTCAATGAAAACATATCTCATAACAGGTGTAGCAGGCTTCATTGGCTCTCACCTCATGGCACATTTACTGGCAGCGGGAAACCGTGTGCGAGGAATAGACAACTTCTTAACGGGCAAGCAGGCAAACATAGACAGCGTTTTGGCACAAAATCCTCATGATGCCGCCCGTTTTGACTTCCTGCGTGGTGATATCCGAAAACCCGATGATTGCGAAAAGGCGATGCAGGGCATCGACGTTGTCTTACACCATGCCGCTGTCGGAAGCGTTCCCTGGAGTATTCAAGAGCCCATTCTCGCGCATGAGTGCAACGTCACTGGCTTTTTAAACGTACTAGAAGCCGCTAAAAATCACGGAGTTAAACGCATAGTTTACGCCTCAAGCAGCGCCGTCTACGGCGATTCCCCCCTCTCTCCAAACGTCGAATCCCAAATCGGCGCCGCCCTCTCGCCCTACGCCGCCTCTAAGCGCTGCAACGAACTTTACGCCGAAAGCTACGCCCGCGCCTACTCACTCGAACTCGTTGGCCTGCGTTACTTCAACGTCTTTGGCCCTCGCCAAGATCCAAACGGAGCTTATGCTGCCGTCATTCCGAAGTGGCTACAAGCCATGCGTCAAAAGCAAAGCTGCATCATTTACGGAAACGGCGAGTCCACCCGCGATTATTGCTATATCGACAACGTCGTTCACGCAAATTTGCTGGCCGCTTCAGCCCCGCTTCAAGCACCCGCGCCCGTCTATAACATTGCCGTCGGAGCAGCGACGAGCTTGAGCGACTTGCACAAAATCATGTCCGAAGCACTCGCCGAACGAGCTGCAATCCAAGTAGCTGCGCCAACTTTCGCCCCCCCGCGCCAAGGTGACATCCTGCATTCCCGCGCCGATATTAGCAAAGCGCAACGCGAACTTGGCTATCATGCTATTTGCACAGTCGCCGAAGGAATACAAAATACCATAAATTTTGAATGTAAAAATCCTCTTTAAGCAGAACTTTATTTCGTTTTTTGTGGTGGGGGAAGTTTCCCCCCACGCGCGGGCTTCTTCGTAAAATGCGCTAATGATCGCTATTTTGTGCGTTGTATTTGCCTACGCTCATTCAACGCACAAAATGCGTTCATTGCGCCTTTTACTCAGCGATCCCGCGCTCCCCCCTCAACGGGGCCTCAAACGCCGGCCCCGTAACGCCCCGCTCAATTTTTGTCTTTACAAGAATCTCTGAAATACAAAAAAACCACCCTAAAGGGTGGTTCTTTTAGTGTTGCTCAGCCTCTATTCGCAGACCGTGGCTGTATCATAACCACCTTTGCATTTTAAATCGCCACAGGGTTCTACGACAATACTTCCATCCACGCAGTAAATGCGGTCATTCTTTGCAGAACAGTATCCATTACCTTTCACCGCGTTACCGCAAGGTCTATCTGCGACGGCTTCTGCACCGCACTCCAGCGCATCTAGACCAGAATTATAAGAGCAATACAAGGCATTGCTATCGCTGCAGATTCTGGTTTCCACAATGTCGCGATCAGCATCACAATAAGTCACTGTTTGACTTTCACCTTCTAAACCGCAGTAGCCAAATGCTGTGGCGTTTCCTTCACAATGCTTAAAGCAATATGCCATATTTGCGCTGTTGATCGCGCATCTTTCATCAGTATTACAGTTAGCTTTCGCTACTTTATTTTTGTCGCAATAGATGGCTCTTCTGTTGTCTTTGGAGCAAATGCCTTCCTCTGTCAAACTGCCACATGCAGCGCCGACGTCGGGCTCTTTATCTTTATCAACACAAGATGCTTTGTCATTAACAACTTCGCATACTTCATTAGCTCCGCACTTTTTATAGTCGATGACTCCATCCTCGGAGCAAAACTTTATATGATCACTACCGTCGCATACACCGTTGCTAGTGAGGTCGCCACACTTGCAAGCAGCATAATCGTTGTTTCCAATTTTACAGCCATCTGCGCAATCATCGGCATAGATTACTCCTTCATGGCAAAAATAGACTTTACTGTTGTCTTTAGCGCAAACGCCGTTTTCGCTTAAGTTGCCGCATGGAGCACCAACAACGGGATCTTTGGCTTCACTTTCATTACGACAGGCAGCAACGCCGTCGTTTACGACGCATTTTTTGCCATCTTCGCAAGAAGTATGCTCAAGATAGCCCAAGCTGTTACAACTGGATTGAAGAGTGTCGTTGGTACATACACCATTTTCAGTAATATCTCCACATTTGCAAGCAGCTACATCGTTAGAAGCCATAAAGCAGCCACTGGCGCATGTTTCTTTAGCAACAAGCTTAGAGCTAGAGCAATAGAAAGCATGCCCATCTTGGCAAACGCCTTTGCTGCTCAGATCGCCACAAGAAGCACCCACTACGTATTTTTTCTCTTCCTCTTGCCCTGTGCAGAAAGCTTCGCCGCTATCTCGTACTTCGCAGCCTTGGGCGCAGGACTCAACTACGATAGTGCCTGTAATATTACAAAACACACGACTTCCGCGGTCACAAAAACCCTTGGAATTTACCAAGTTTTTACACGCATCACCTGCTTTGTATTTGGGTTTGCTGCTACTGTCGTCACAAGCTTGTGTCATTAATAAAGCGCCTAAACCAAGCATTAACAAATATC
The DNA here is from genome assembly GCA_041656175.1 of Bradymonadales bacterium. Classification (GTDB taxonomy): domain Bacteria; phylum Myxococcota_A; class Bradymonadia; order UBA4248; family UBA4248; genus JBBAEA01. The sequence goes on from JBBAEA010000061.1 coordinate 15,823, forward strand.
GTTTTTTCATCACTCTACTCCTTAAGTTCAATTAACCCATGCCTTCACCTGCGATCAGGCAACACGTATAACATACTAGCAAGAATTGTGCCGATTTCAAATTTTTAGCCATCCCAAGGAATTGAAGCCGTATTGACTAAAATGCCTCTCTTATGAAAACGATGCCCTTTTTACATAAGCATGCTCAAAGAAGCGCCGATGAATGCAAAAAACCGTTAAGGAAGCTCTGATTTATTGGGGCTACCGCCCCAAACCCCGTCTAAGGGGTCGAAACGAGTAAAACTAAGTGTTTTACGAGTTGATGACCCGCTTTCGCAGTGAGCATGTCCAAGCCAAGCTCGCTTGAGCTTGTGACATGCGAACAAGAAAAAAAACCGTAGGTTTTTCATGAGACTAGATTTGCGCAATCGAACGCAAGCCTGCGTGAGTGCAGCGCAAATCGTAGTCGGAATTGAGGAACTGAGCCCTTAGAACCCGTTTTTGTGTGTAGGGCATTGATTTTATTGACTTTATTTTGAAAACCCGCTTGATTTTCGTTGTTTTTCTCATAGGCAGGTTTGAAAGCTGCCCCTTACTGTTTGTGCATTGTTCAGAGCTTCCCTAGTCATAAATCAGTGCATCTTTATCACGGCAATGCTTGCATGCCACAGCGCATTGTGGATAAATAACTTGTATTCCTGCATCAAGCAGGCTGTGAGTAGGAAAAAGCGAGGTTTGTGCATGAGATTGGTGATACAGGCGAATATTATTCACGCTCCGAGTTACGGCGATCTACAAATTGTGGAAAATGCGTATCTTTGCTTGGAGAAGGGCAGGATTGTTGGCATATTTGATACGATTCCTGAAGCTTTTGAGCAAGCAGAGCGGAATGATTTTGGCAATGCGCTGCTGATGCCATCATTTGGTGACATGCACTTTCATGCGCCGCAGTACCCGATGCTAGGCATGGGTATGGATCTTCCGCTGATCGAGTGGCTAAACACGTACACCTTTAAAACCGAGGCGCGATTTTCCGATGTTGCATATGCGCGCGATGTATACAAGCGACTAACGCAGGAGTTGATAGCATGGGGAACTACGCGGGTTTGCGCGTTTTCAACCATACACCGCGAAAGCACCTTATTATTGATGGAGGAGTTCGAATCGGCGGGCTTGAGCGGCTTTGTTGGCAAGGTTAACATGGATCGCAATGGCTTAGCGCCGCTACAAGAAAGCTGCGAGGAGTCGGTGAGTGAAACCTTATTGTGGCTTGAGCAGAGCAAGGATTTTAAGCGCATCCGTCCCATTATTACACCGCGTTTTACCCCCTCCTGCAGCGACGAGTTGATGGCGGCACTGGGTAAAATCGCTAAAGAACAAGACTTATATGTGCAATCTCACTTGTCGGAGAATTTGGCCGAAATTGCGTGGGTTAAGGATTTACACCCCGATTGTGTGCAATACTGGGAGAGCTACGATAAATATGGGCTCTTTGGCGATCACAGCTTGATGGCGCATTGCGTCCATTCGGACGCTAGAGAGCGAAAAGCCATGCGCGATCGCGGTGTTTACGTCGTTCATTGCCCAGACTCAAACACAAACCTTATGAGTGGAGCAGCTCCCGTTAAGCGCATGATTGCTGAGGGGCAAAAAGTGCTTTTAGGTAGTGACATCGCGGGTGGCGCCATACTTAGTATGATGGGTGTTGTGGCGGAAGCTATACGTGTGTCAAAATTTCGCCGCATACTTAGTGAGTGGCAAGAGGACTTTTTGACGGTGGCAGAGGCGTATTACTTGGCTAGTTCGGCGGCGGCTGAGTATTTTGGAGAAAAGCCTGGTTTGGTGGCGGGTCAGGAGCTACATGCACTGGTCATCGACGATACTAAAGAGCTAGACACGCAAAGACTAAGTGTACGCGAGCGCTTTGAACGAGCGTTTTATCGTGCTCAAAAGAGCGACATCGTTGCTGTTTACGGTGCCGGGAAGCGTTTGCGTTAATATTTACGGCAAAATTCTCGCCAAGGCCTAAAGATGCTCTGATTAACGCAAAACAATCAAAAGTGACTAGGGTAAAATAACGAAAGTTAGCTGGGTATTCAAAATAAAATTAATAAAATCAATGCCCTACACACCAAAGCGGGTTCTAAGGGCTAAAGCCCTTAGACGGTAGCCCCAATAAATCAGAGCTTTTATAGGAATTCGCGCATGGAAATAATTTTGTATTTATTACATTGTAAGTCTAGCAATTTGTCTATTAAAAATACAGCTTCTTTGCTTTGAGCCGAAGTAAGCTCGCCCCCGCGTAAGCAGGGCGAGCTACGACAAAGAATTATTTGTGTAGCTTGCTTTGTAATGTTACAACCATCTTGGGCTTTGTTTTGGCGGAGGATTGCTAAGATGCTTGAGCGTATTTATTTTGTGCATAGAAAGCTTGCGTTAAGTGTATTTACTTTATTGTTCATGGGCTACTTCCTTATTTTATCTTGCGAGACGGGTGAAGTTCTCAATTTTACACCTAACAAAGAAGGTTTGTGCCTCCGCGTGATGCTCGCTGCTGCCCCGATGAGATGGATGATTGCAGTTTTGATGAAATGCGAGCAGCTGGCAAATGCGAGATGGGCAGTGATGCTGATTACGGGGTAAAGAAGGGGCGTTGTACTAATAAAAATATTTGCCGTCCCGTGGGCTTAAGTGAAGAAGTTTTTGTTTATGCCTGTAGAGAGCCGTGTGAAAAGCATCAGGAGGCGTGTTTGGATACTAACAATGCTGCCACTTGTATTGATGTTATGAGGGATAACGATAACTGCAGTGGATGTTTTTACGATGGTACGGGTAAACGATGTGCTGAGGGGGTGTCGTGTACAGATGGCTATTGCCAATTGTTGTGCCTATCGCCGTTACTTAGCTGCGAGGGAACATGTATAAATCCACAGAGCGATAATGAAAACTGTGGCGATTGCGTAGCCGAGGGTAGGGGCGCAAAGTGTACGGCAGGTTTACGCTGTAGTAACGGTGTGTGCGGTTCTGACTGTGCTGAAGGCTTTGTGCCTTGCGGCGCAGCTTGTATTAACCCCAAAAATGATCCGAAGCACTGCGGTGGTTGTTTTTTAACAGGCCATGGCAAAGAGTGCGATGATGGCTACCAATGCATCAACGCAGAGTGTAAGCCGATTTGCGCTGAAGATTGCCAAAACGGTGGTACTTGCAGCGCTCCCAATAAGTGCACATGCGCATCTGGTTGGAGTGGAGAGACATGTGTAACGCCAGTATGTGATCCTCCTTGTCAAGAAGGGAAGATTTGCTCAGGACCGAATATCTGTTGCTCGTTAAATTGGACTGGAGAAAATTGTAAAACCCCTGACCGCGTACGGATACCCGCAACGGGGCCATCTACGACCTTTGGGATGGGGCGCCCAGATAGCGACAGTTGGGAATCCATTGGTGAACAACCGAGCCACAATGTGACTTTAAGCGCGTACATGATGGACCGCTATTTGGTAACGGCTGCGTCGTATAAGCTATGTGTAGAAGCAGGGAGCTGCACAGCTGCAAACACAGATAGTAACTGCACGTATAATGTAGCAGCTAAAGAGAAGCACCCGATCAATTGTGTGGATTGGTTGCAAGCCAAAAGCTATTGCGAGTGGGCAGAGGGGCGTTTACCGACAGAGGCTGAGTGGGAGCGAGCTGCTAAGGGAACGACGCACCGACGTTTTCCGTGGG
>JBBAEA010000062.1:0-19425 GCA_041656175.1 Bradymonadales bacterium
AAAATAAGGAACAAGCCCATAAATAGCATATAAAACGTATTTACCACGCGTCTTTTCTGCATAAAGTATAGTCGCCCATGCATCTCAGCAGCCCACCACCAAAACGCGCCGCAGTCTATATTTAGCATTACAGCGAGAGCTAAGCAAATACTTCATTGTCGCAACTGCACTACTCGCCTTGTTTACGTGGAGGCGAACTCACTTCGGCTCAAAGCAAAGAGCTAGATTTCTATTGTGCAAAATACAAGATTTAAGAGGGCTCTCATTAAGCGCCCACACCCCAGCTATGAGCTGTCCTCCTAGAATCCACATCAAACTTGCTAAGAAAAGCGTCATTCGATTTTTTGACTAAGTTCAAACAAAGCAAGATAACTTTCCCTATTTTTCACCACGAAAAGCACGAAAAGCACGAAAAGCACGAAAGACTATAACAAATCAAGTCGAGTCTATAAGTCTTCTGTGTAACACATTGAATTTATTGACTTTTACTTTAAAGACTCGTCAGACTTCCACACTTTACTCTAGCTGCTTTTTGATTGTTTTTGTATTAAAAAAGTCTTTCTTAAATATCTCAATACACTTCATTTCATAAATAACAGTTGGTACTTTAGTACATATTAATCTTCAAGATCTTGCTCAGGATTAGCGCCATCCTCTTGTTCTGGCTGAAACTGTAATGTTGGTACATGCAGTTCGTCGCCTTCAAAATTTACGGGTTTTCCGCTCCACTGATTACACACAACGCCATCGAGTTTACAAACATCATCGATGCAGGAGAGCTTATTATTAAGTGCATTTAGCAATAACTCCTCGGTATCTTTAATTTTTAGTGTATTCTGTAACAAAGTAAACGCAAAACTCATCTCTGTATAATCTACCTCGCTAAAGCCAATGGCTCCTGGGGCCCCACTATTTTCCCAATAATATAAAGATTGTTTGCTATTATCTTTGCTCGGAATAAGACCAATAAGAGCACCAGCGAATTTTACATTGTTTTTTATCGACACTGCTGCTAGTGCATAGGCATTGGAAATGCGACAAAATTCGTTTACCTGCCCAATGAGGCCACCTACATTGTCTTTAGAAGCTTGAACCGTAGAGATTGTATAAACATTTAACACATCAGAGCGCGATGAAAGTTTACCTATAAGCCCCCCCACATCACTACCACCGTCAACCTTGCCTTCGTAATACGCGTTATACACCTTAGTGGCTTTCCCCGCATAACCAATAAGCCCCCCTATACTGCTCCCTTCTTCGCTTAAAACCTCTCCTGTGGCAGCGACTCTATTGGCGGTGCTATTTTCCATTCTCCCAACCAGAGCGCCACCATCTTCCTCATTCACGCGCAAGTGAAGATCCGCACTCGCTGCTTCTATTGATGAATCCAGGAGATAACCCGCTATGCCTCCCACTTGGCTAGTGCCCTGAAGCTCACCACTAACCGTAACATTATTAAGAGCGGTTTTTTCTGCCTTCCCCACGATCAAAGCAAGGTTTGTGTCACCGCTAAATTTCGCACGTACCCGCAAGCCATCTATTTTGGCGCCACTCGTATATGCAAACACAGCCCCTGCATCATCTGGGGTCTTTATTTCATACACTTCACCCGCGTTGGTAAATGCTATTTCATGCTCATTAGCAATAAACAACCCGTCGAAGGGGCGCTCCAGAGTACCGATCCCAGTCCATAGCGGTTTATCTTGCCCCAAAAGCGCGCTAGGGATTTCAATATCATTGGTGAGAACATAACTTTTGGCGAGTTCTTCGTCGAGATCTGCTTGATTCCAATTATCGCGTAATTTAAGAAATTCCTCCGCTGTTTGTATACGTACTGCACAAATTTCACGCTCTGCAAAGACTATTTTATTTTCTTGGCAGCTACAACCATCGTTCTCGAATTTTGCCGCATCATCGGGGCATGCGTCCAAGCAATTGGGTATCGTGTCGCCATCGTCATCGGCGCTCTGCCACTCATTTTCGATTAGCACACAACCACAAACATTGGCTTGTGTTAAAAGTGGATTATCGGCGCACTCATCAATGCAATCAGCCACCGTGTCCGCATCAGAATCGACGTCTTCAACGTCGCAGCCACAGACTCCTGGTCTGGTTTTAATTTCGCTGTGTGGACAAAAATCTATGTTATTACTTAAACAGAAAGGAACTCCTGTTTCGGGATCAATAATATCTTCGACATCGCAGCCGCAGATACCAGGGTGTCTTTTGATACCATTAGCACAAAGATCAATGGTGTCGCTCAAACAATGTGGGATCCCAGTGCTGGGATCGATGCTATCCTCGACCCCACAACCGCAAATACCAGGCGTTTGTTTGTTTTCGTCTTCAGGGCAAAGATCGATTCCTGGCATTAAGCACAAGGGTTGGCCTTGCTTATCTAAAACGTCGACTATGCCGCAGCCACAATAGCCCGGTTCTGTTTTTTGGGGATCATTGGGACAAAGATCTGGCGTTTGCACCATGCAGGCGTACAGCCCCGTTACTGCATCTTTGACATCTTCTTTGCCACAACCGCAAACTCCAGGATGCATCTTGTAAGGATCATCTGGGCACAAATCTTTTTGTTGATAATCCGAATTTACCAGATCATTACACGAATATAATAGCAGCAGCGCCATCCATATACAGATTATATTCAGCCATTTCATCCACCACATGTTCGCTCTCCATCAACACAGCACCCCCTTATCGCAATACTAAACAAATAAATACGCTTTGTCATTAGTGAACACTCTTTTTTGCTAAAGTTAGCTGCAATACTGTTCTGCCGCGTTTTTAACAAACCGTATTTTTCATGATCTTAGCAAGCAATCAGACGGCTTAATCGTTTGCAGTATCAGCGCGTCTAGGTCTAGCCTGTACTCTAGCTCTTTCGAGTCTCGATTGTCGCTTGGAAGCATCATCGGCGAGTCTGTGGTAGCGGTATTTTTTGATAAAAGCCTCATAAGCCTCGTAAGCTTCAGTATTGGCGCCAACCTTTTCGCTCGCAAAAGCAAAATTATACCGTGATATTGCATCCATCTCTGGGGCTAAGTCAGCACTTAGCGCCTCTCTGAAAAACTGCCTAGCCCCTTCGTAGTCGCCTAGATTAAATAGACTCATGGCAAGGTAGTGGTTGAGTAGGTGGGTGTAGGGCGTATCTTTTTTGTAGGACTGGCTTTTGAAGAAGGTATCGCGCGCCTGCTCAAGGTTTCCTTCAAGATAAAGCCCTAGAGCTTCACGGTAAGAGTTATTAGCCAGTTTCCAGCGTATGTTCTCGATGCGCTCTTCTAGCAAGGCGAGTTCAGCGGGGTGGTTAAGGTTGCCGCGAACTTCGGTAAAACGCTGCAGTGCTTCGTCATAACGGCCTTGTTCCGAGAGTTGATAAACCTCAAAGGCTTGCTTTGAGGCGATCTGGCTCTTTTCGAACTCTTGCTCCAAAATTTGCTTGACATTGACTAAGCTTTTGTAACCTTCAATCTGTGCTAGTTGCTCATTGTATTTTGCTTTTGCCTTATAGTTTAACGAAAAGTAGAGCCCCGACGCTATGACGACGCAAAACAAAATATAGGCTACAGCGGAGTTAAAAAATACGCGGCGCTCTGCCTGTAGTTGTCGTTTTTGCAGTGCTTGCACCGACTCTGTAAGGTTTCGGTTTAGTGCTTCGGATTGATTGAGCACTGCACGTATGCGCCCAAGTTCGTTAGCAATCTTGTCTTTAGTTTTCTCACCCTCTTTTTGCGCCAATAGTTTGGATGGCGAGGGGCTGTGACTAGTCTTTTTTATGAGCGTAGAGAGTGAAGCGTTAGAAATTGAGGCGCTCAGTATGCTATTTGGCGTGGGAGCTTGGGCTAGTTCTGCTTCACTCAAAACTTCTAGCTCTTTGGGCTGCTGCTCTTTGAGTAATGCTCCTACGGCGGCTATGCTTTGGGAGCTGTTCGCTGAAGCGCTATCGCTCTGTTCCAGATCGACATCCATTTGAGCCTCGTCATCTACCACAACTCCATCGTTTGAAGCGGGGATATGCTGCTCTTGTGAGCTAGCACTCGATGTCGCGCTACTGCTCTGCGATATTTTAGGCTCAAGCTCAATTTTAGGCAAAAGCTCGCTGCTCAGCAGTGCGTCATCAATCTCGGAGTGTGCTGCACTTGGTAAGCTTGAAGTGGCGTCAATGGCGGGGAGATCGAGCATACTCTGTGAAGAGCGGCGTTTGGGGCTGCGGGAGCGAAGTTTAGCCGGTTTTAGTTCGTCGAAATTTTGCATCTATATATAATGATAGGTTAAAATATTATGATAGGTTAGAAAGTTCTGCGTTTCGCTCTTAAAGCAATGCGCTTGCATGTATTTAACAGTTTCTCCTTCTAAATTCAACGTCGCTTTGTGCTCTGTGGCTTTAATCCTAGTCGGTACGACGTTTTGTGAAATGAAATTCACTATTTTGCTGAGCGCAAAGCTCTCAAGATTTTATGGGTGAACCTGCATTCATGCAAAAAACGTTGCCGTTCTCGGCTTTAAATGTCTTTGGGGGGTAGCGAAAGATCACCCGAAGGAGCGGTGTCTGAGCGCATTTTATGCCTTGGATGCGCGGTTTGAGCGCATACAAGGCATAAAATCGAGCGCGAAGCCACCGATCATGAGGGAAGCTTTCGCGTAGGGGGGCGTATTAGCCCCCTAGCCAAAAAAGAAGAAAGGAAAAATATATTCCTAAGCTTCGCCGCCGTTGTGGAAGCCGCTTTTAAAACGCATTGACATCGAGGGCAATTCGTCGTTTAATGCGGGCGAGTATGGGCGTCAAAATATGGCGCCGCACACGTTGTTGCCTCACACGGGATAGTAAAAATGGCGATTCGCAAGGCTGGAAATACCAACGTCGGTAGAAAACGTAACCATAACGAAGATAATTTTGGCATCGTCCCCGACCAGCGGCTCTTCATCGTAGCCGACGGAATGGGTGGACACGCCGCGGGGGAAGTGGCGAGTAAATTGGCGGTAGACACTGTTGCGCAGTTCTTTAAGGACACATCCGAGGATGAGGAAATCACGTGGCCCTTCCGCATGGATCGCTCAAAAAAGTACGAAGAAAACAGACTCGTCACGGCGATCAAGTTCGCTAACTTGCGGATTTATGAAGAGGCACTCGCTAATGCCAAGAAAAAAGGCATGGGCACCACGATCGTTGCGGTCACCTTTAGCAACGACGGGATTTATTTAGGGCACGTTGGCGACTCGAGAATTTACAGATTCCGCCGCGGAACCTTAGAGTTATTGACCGAAGATCACTCGCTGCTCAACGACTACAAAAAAATGGGCGTGCTCAGCCCTGAGGAAATCGAAAAGTTCCCGCACAAAAACGTTATTGTTCGCGCGCTAGGTATGAAGGACAACGTTCAAGTCGATGTTCAGTTTCAAGTTCCCGAGGACAAGGACTTATTCCTGCTCTGCTCCGACGGCTTATCGGGTGAAATTACGGATGAAGGAATGGAAAAGATTTTGGCCGAAACGGGCGACGACTTGGATTTAGGCGTGAGTCGATTGATCCAAACTGCCTGCGATAATGGTGGTAGAGACAACGTAACTTGTATTTTATTGCAGTATGTTCGAGATTAATAACTCGATATTGAATTTTATATAAAGGAGGTCGCTGAACCTCCTTTTTTATTTCTGCGAAAAGTTTAGACTTGGCACGCGAGCGAACCGATTAGCTATTCGTTAAGTGCTGCGCATGACCTTAAATCTTGACAGACACGCCTGCATTTTCGTAGCTTTTGTTGCAAACAATTCTTCGCGCATCATGACTCTAGTTTGGCCGTTTTAAGCTTAGTATACGTTTCATTTTTTTGCGGGGGTGCAGAGCCCCCCTACGCGCAAGCTTCCCTCAAAATTCGCTAAATGTCGTATAATTTTGTGCGGTGTTTGTGTTATTCACCCAACCACCGCACAAAATACGACATTAAGCGAATTTGTTCGGGTGATCTTGCGCTACCCCCCAAAGTTTGTTTCATGCGTATGTATTGTGATTTTGAGCATCCGTGCGGATAAATCCATGAATAAAAAATCGATGGTTTTTGCCAAAAAAGCTTGTAAGGAATCATAAAAAACCATTAGACTGTTGCTGTATAAGACTTCGGTTATGTGGGTGACTGGGGGGGTTATAGACAATAACCACGTATGGAGAATGACTATGCATTTTAATCCTTTTGAGATGGCGCAAGCACAGTTCGATAACGTAGCAGCTAAGCTAGAGCTCAACGAGAGTACGCGTGATTTGCTGCGAACGCCTATGAAGGAATTCCAAGTAAGCCTTCCTGTTCGCATGGACGATGGGACGATCAGGATATTTCGAGGCTTTAGAGTTCAGCACAACACAGCGCGTGGTCCTGGTAAGGGGGGGATTCGCTTTTATCCCGGTGAGAGTCTCGATACTGTTAGGGCACTAGCGATGTGGATGACTTGGAAGTGCGCCGTCGTAGGAATCCCGCTTGGTGGTGCCAAAGGTGGCGTCGACTGCGATCCTCGCCTACTCTCGGAAACTGAGCAGGAGCGACTTTGCCGCGCTTGGGTACGCGCGCTCTCTCGCAATCTTGGCCCCACTATCGACGTTCCTGCTCCCGACGTCATGAGCAACAGCCAGCATATGATTTGGATGCTCGACGAGTACGAGACCATACACGGTGGGAGTTACCCAGGTTTTATTACAGGCAAACCCGTTGGTAGTGGTGGTTCAGAAGGGCGGACTGAATCCACGGGTTACGGGGTAATTTGCACACTGAGCGAAGCGCTAAAAGTGCATAATATCGACGTTAAGAATTGTACGGCGAGCGTACAGGGTTTCGGGAAAGTGGCATACTATGCGTGTGAGCGCTTTATCGCCCTAGGCGGAAAAGTGCTTGCAGTCTCTTGTTGGGATGCCAAAGAAGAGTGCTCCTTTGTGTATCGTCGGAAATCCGGTGTCAACATTCAGGAACTACGCAGAATTTCGGACGAATACGGCAGCATTGACAAGAAAAAAGCAGAGTCCTTTGGTTACGAGATTTTAGACGGAGATGAATGGATCTCGCAGGCAGTCGATATTCTAATTCCCGCTGCGCTGGAGAACCAAATAAACGCCAAAACAGCGCCCAAAATCCATCCAAAAGTAAAGTTTTTAGCCGAGGGCGCCAATGGCCCGACAACGCCCGAAGCGGACATCATTCTTGATGAACGTAATATTTTTGTTATTCCTGATTTTCTGTGTAATGCGGGCGGCGTAACTTGCTCCTACTTTGAGCAGGTACAGTGCAATATGAACTATTTCTGGTCCAAGCGTGAAGTTCTCGAAAAATTAGACGAACGCATGGCCAGTGCTTTTCATGCGGTGCGAAACCTCTCGATAGCGCGTAAGGTTGGGATGCGCGAAGCGGCATACATTATCGCTATAGAATCGGTTGCAAAATCTTGTGTTGCGAGGGCTTGGGCATAGGCTAAGGAGCTCTGTTTTTCTTTGTTTTCTTCTTATTTCCTAGAACAAGGCTCAAAATGGCAAGGGAAAGCGTACTTTCTCATTTTTCCAAGAACCCGCATCAAACTTGCTAACAAATGCGTCTTTCGATATTTTGACTGAGTTCTAACTAGCTAGGATAGTCTTTCTATTTTTGCTGTAGGATCTTAATTTTAGAGAACTTTGCACGGGGGGGAAACCCTTTTCTTTGTACCAAAGAAAAGATGTTTCCCCCCTTCCCCAAAGAAAACACTCTTTTAAGCACTTTTCGAATAAAATGTCATTCCATCTTCACCTTGCCTTATTTTATTAGCATTTTTAGCTTACATTTCTCTACAAAATATCTCATTTTGTTTAAAACTGTGTCGGATTTGTAAAATTAAACTCACTATTTCTAGTCGTGCAAAGGTCTCTTTTATTTACTTTATTTTGAACGTTCGCGCTGACTTTCCTTAACTTAGGATAGCTATTTTTTCTCTTTTTTTGCAAAAATCAGAATTTTCCCAAAACTTGGGTCATATGCTCATAAGCCCATTTTACCCCATAGATTGAAAATTTGCGAAATCCTAAAAGTCGGGTTAATTTTCGCTGTGCGCTTCGCAAGTAGGGCTGCGAAATTAGTTCTGGGAGGGGTTGTGCGATTTTTTAGAGAAAAACTTGGCATTATCGTTTGCTGCCTCTTGGCTTTGTGTCTTGCGCATTGTGATCGTGGGGCTAAGAAGCAAGCGCAAGGGGGGGAACAATTCGCTACGGTTGATAGCGCCCTTGATGCATACGCTCATATGTTATCAGATCTTGCCTTGCTTTTGACGCAAGAGCGCAACAGCTCTCAGATTGAAGCGAAGCTTATCAGCTATTTCAAAAACCACAGTGAAGAGATCGAAGATATGTACCAGAGCTTGGCTCGCCAATTCAGCGCGATGTCAGAGCAAGATGTTATGCAATCCCATGCGTCGTTTATCCAAAGAGCAGAGGTGCAAGCGTTTTTGGACGCACAAGACAACTATAGAACAAAACATGGTGATGAGAGCGCGAATAGAGTAGACATGCTGCTTTCAGAGCTTTATATTTTATCGGAATAGCCTTGTGTACACGATGAGTGAGCAAATGCAGATTAGCAATGATATTGGCAAGAGCTTGTTAGAGGCGCAAAGCTATGAAGAGGCTGGGAAGCTCTCTTCGGCTCTACGCATGTACTATAGAGTTCTAAAGCTCGAGAAAAGCTCTTTTGGCGCGCACCTCGGTATAGGACGTTGTGCACTTCTTTTAGGCGAGGCGCACAAAGCGTATGAGCACTTTAGCTTTGTTTTGATAGGCCAGAACCAGAATGCGGAAGCCTACTGGGGACGAGGTTCTGCACTAATTGCGCTTGGTGAGGAGAAGCGCGGTTTGAAGGATATTTTGAAAGCCGTGTCGCTAGACTACCCCGCGAGCGAGTTACGCATAGATTGTGCGGCACAACTCAATAGCCTCGGGCGCTGTGGCGAAGCCCTAGCAGCACTTGATGAAGTACCGGAAAACGAGCAGAGCTTTGACTATATTCTAGAGCGAAGCTTCGCCCAACTCGCCTTGGGTCAGAGCTGCGATGTGGATCTGGAATCATTGTACAGAAGCGGCGAAGACGATAGTTTGTTTTTAATGGTGTGGGCTGCCTGCAAAGCTCAAAGAGAGAATGATTTTAGCTTATTATTCGATGCCGTTCGCCAAGTTTTGCAAGAAGAACCCGACTTAGAATCACGAGCGCAAACGTTATTGATTCGCCTTGGAGTTCAAGATTCAGAAAGCGGAATTTAATTTCACTTCGCGTAAACCCACTTCTTCCCGTTAGAACTTTTTCCTATCCGACCACGTATTCCTCTATTCGTGAGCTCAAGCGAAGCGAGCTTTCCAGTACAGCACTGTACAAAAACATGTTGCCTGAAAACGAAAACTTCGTCTCCATCCATAGAGCAAGATTTTGGTGGAACTTCCCTCATAACTCTGTCTCGCAGATGAGTAAGCGGTAATAAATAAATTTTCCACACAACCTTTGACTTTTTGCAAAGATTGTTATAATGAACCCAGGGTGAATGACATTCTCAGAACTTGCTTTAGATTTTAGTAACTACCCCCCATAGCTGCTGTAGCTTGTAGAAATCCCCTAATACTTACATATCCCACATTTAGACTGGCATACGTCAAAAAAATGTTTACTACAAACGTGTACGCTTCCACTTAAGTGCAATTTTGCATTTAAGCTGAGCTTGCATGCTGCTAATAGCGATTACTGGAAAAACGATGGATGCGATAAAAGGAGCAGACCATAGACGTTTAGGACGCTACGAAGTTATTCGTAAAATAGCGAAGGGCGGTATGGCCGAGGTATATTTGGCCAAAAGTAGCGGAGCGGAAGGAGTAGAGAAACGATTAGTTATTAAGACGATTTTGCCTGAGTTTGCTCAGAATCCGCGATTTATGGCGATGTTTGTCGATGAAGCACGAATAGCGATGTCTTTAAACCACCCAAACATCGTGCAAACCTACGACTTTGGTTATGAGGATGGCATATACTTCATTGCGATGGAGTATGTAGAGGGAAACGATCTGGCAACCATTTTGTCACTTCTCCCGCAGGGCGAGCGCTTGGCACTAGGAGATGCACTTTATATAGCCATCGAAGTTTGTCGAGGTCTTGACTATGCACACAAGCGCCAAGATACCGACGGGCGTCCACTCAACATAGTACACTGCGACATTAGTCCACATAATACGATGGTAAGCCTAGAGGGCGTCATCAAGATCGTTGATTTTGGCATATCTCGCGCTGTACGCCATGTAGGTAGCGATGAGGGGCAAATGCCGATGGGTAAATATCATTATATGAGCCCCGAACAAGCTCTAGATAGCCCCATTGATCATAGGGCTGATGTCTTCTCAGCCACAGCGCTTCTATACGAATTACTCACAAACCGCCCGCTCTACGACTTCAAAACGTATGCGGAAGTTTATAACGCGGCGCGCTCTGGCGCTCTCCCCGATTTTGAACTTATTGAGCCAAGTATTCCCTTTGATCTTAAGTTTGTTTTGGAGAAGGGGCTAGATCGTATCGCGTCACGCCGCTTCCAAAGTATTCGAGAGCTACAGCTTGAGTTGTACAAGATCTTAAAAAGCTTATCTGGGATCTATGATGCACAAACGTTAAGCCAATTCCTTAACCACCATATAGCATACCCTAGTTATTCCAAACTCTCTTTAAGCTCTATCGACAAGGATTCCAATCCCCTATCCTCTTTCTCTATTAGTTATGAACCCTCTCTAGCTCGTAAACCCGAACACAGACGAAGTGGAAGCCAAGCTTGGGATGATATCGGCGTTGATGAGCTTTTTGCGTGGATCGATATTGAAGACATTGATACGGACGTTCCTGTTACCCCTCAAGAGTTCTCTTATATCAACAATAAGGTGGCAATCGCGGTCGCTGGATATTTCAAAGCAACGGTAGCGGGGGGAGAAGATTTACAGGGCATCACGCAACAACGCCTATCTGAGATTCAACAACTACTCGACCACTTAGTTTATAAAAACAACGCGTGGTTGCAGTCTTTTGATGAAAAAAGCTTTGTCATTATTATTGGTGCCCACATTATGAGTGTAGGCGATGCACAACGCGCCGTAGTATTGGCATACGATATTTTGGAAGCTAGCACTGCACTTTGGGCTGATAGTGCGAGTCGCGGACAATACTCAATTTGTATATCGCAAGTGGTCGTGAATCTACGCCAAGAGCCCGATTTACCTAGGGCGCGACAAGCCTCCTTTGAGGACGCACAACACGCACAAGCTATTGCTTTAGCGCGTGCTGGCAAGGCAGGTGAAATCACGGTAACAAGTAAAGCCTACTACAGAATTTTACACCACTACGAAGTCGAACCATCCACCACTTGGGGTACAGCAAGCGAAGCCATCAACTTATTTCGCATTGTAGGCACAAAGAATACGCGCCAAAGCCAAGCAAGCGCCTTGCACAGCTACCAAAAGCTCTACGGGCGCGATTTGCAGCTCAAGGAACTGCATGACGCGATGATGCGCGTGCAGATTTTAGGGGTTTCACAAGCTATCAGTTTTGAAGGTATACCTGGAATAGGTAAAAGCGTTATTGTGGAGGAGTTTTTGCGCTCCGTCACTGAAGAGCACGCCAATAAAGTGCTATCGAAGGCTAAAGTCGTCGTTTTCCGAGCTCTTGGGCTTTTGCGCGCGCAGACTCTTCCCTACTCTACCCTAAAGGGCATGTTTCTAGAGTTGCTCGAAATTGAGCAAACACAAGCGCTTCAGCAGAATATACAGCGCGCTGAAACTCGCATTGCGCAGCGCCTTGGCGTAGAGAACTCGGAGTTACTTCAGACGATCTTGCTACTTCTTGAGCAACTACTTGTAGATACGCCCGATGAGAATGCGTACACAGCCATTGAAGTACGCCAAAATGCCATGGCGCTCGTACAGCTAATCATGAAGACTTTGCAAGACGACGCTGTCAGCATCTTTTTTGTTGATGACCTTCAATACGTCGATGTATCGACCATCGATTTCTTTACGCAGTTGTACTTAAACTCCCCTAAACCATTCCTGCTCATTACGACTTCTACTCCTATAGATTCTAGTGGAGAAGCCGCTTCAGACTGTTTAGAGGATTCCTTCTTATCTTTTAGCAAGCTCACCGAACTCGATCTTCTCTCGAATTTTGCTCAAGAAAAGCACAGCCCACAGGCAAAAGCTGCTTTTGAGGATCACCAAATATGGCGCCGCTTCTTATCATTGCCCGGCCTACATCGCGAAAACATACACTCTTTAGGCGATGCAGATGCCAAAGCGTTATTGCATGAACAGCTGGCGAACATTCCCCTCGATGATTCGATGGCTGACGAGATTTTATCCAGAGCCGCTGGAATCCCGTTCTTTATCGTAGAAATCGTCGAAGCACTGCGCGAACAAGAAGCCCTCAGCTACGCCGATGGTCGCTACACCTTGAGCTCTCAAGCATTTGAGGGCTGGACCCCTGCCTCTGTTGTCAGCATCGTAGGCGAAGCGGTCGACAGACTCTCAGACTATTTACGCAACAACTTGCGTCTTCTAAGCATATTAGGGCGAGAATTTACGCTCGAAGATGCTTTATATATTTTTGGTGAAAGAATCAGTGTTCCCTTGCGAGAACTCACCAAACGGCGTTGGCTTAAAGAAATACGAAACAGTGAAGAACCACAAGACATCGTTTACATCTTTACCCAACAAATAGCCTTCGAAATCCTTGACTACGCCAACGAAAACGATGACTTCATCCCACTGCAAAAGAAGTTGGCACATTATTACGCAAGCCAAAAAGAGAAGGGAAGAGAGATATCGAACGAAACCATCGCAACACACTTTAAACGTGCAGGCGAGCTCGAAGAAGCTTTAGAATACTACACCCGTTCAGCTAGAGTTTTACGAAAAAAACTCATACCCACTGAAGCGGTACGAGTGTGCTACGAAAGTCTAGAGCTCGCGGACTTTATGAAAAACCCCAATAAAGACAGTGTCTTTGAGCTCTTAAGCATACAAAACTGGGCTTACTTAGAAATCGGAGAGCACGAGAAGCATAAAATATCGACTCAGCGCTTGCATAATTTTGCGATCCAGAGCAAAGACCCCAAATTGCTTGCGCAAATAACCATCAACTTAGCAAGCAATCACTTTAGTAATGGGAACTATCGCCAAACAGGCAGTATCCTTCGAAAACTTATTTCTCAAATACAAGACAAAGAAGAATATCTCCCCGAACTAGTTGCAGCTACGTACTTTTACACGACGACGCTTTGCTACCAAGGCAAGGCCGATGAGGCGCTTGCTTTACTGGATCGCCTTATCCATAAAATCAGTCCAAATGATAGCGCTGAAGTTAGAGAAGCCAAAGCAAAATTGCATAAATCCAAAGCTGACGCCTTGTGCTACTTAGCCGAATTTGAAAATGCAGCCCAACACTTAGACGCAGCGAAACGATTTGCCAAAAACTCGGATTTCGACTCACTGATGAAAATAAGCCGTTCATACTGCAACATTGAGCTAGGACGTTTTGATCTCGTACCCTACCAAGAAATGCTTGCGGATTCACACCCCAAATCCTCCGTTCTCATGCGCAAACACGTTGGGATCATCATGCTTTTAGCATACTACAACCTTCGCGTTGGCAACTACGCACAAGCCGAAGAAATGCTCAATCGCGTGGTTAAAATGAGCCGCTATTTCCAAATGCTCCAAGCAGAGTCGTTTGCTTGGCTACTCGCCCTACGAACCCAAATTGAGAGGAAAAACTTTAAAAAAGCGTTTAAGATGCTAAATTTAGCAGAAAAGAGCATACAAAAGTCTGATAATATCTACCTTATCTCTCAAACCCGTATTGCACGCGCCGAACTCTCGCTATTTGATAAGAAAAATTTCTATTCTCCCGAAGTTGCTCTTAAACATGCAATGGCTGCTGTATCCATCGGGCAGTCCACCGCGTATCCCCTTCCCTTTATCAGGGGCTACCACCTCGCTACTCTGGCTTACATCGCCTTGGACCAAACCCAAACCGCTGTAAAAATGTCCAAAAGCTTAGCCCCGTATCTCATAAGGCATCGCATAGAACTATCTGAAATCATGCTTTACTCGCAGGCTCAACTTTTGAAAAAATACGCTACGGACTCTGAGCAACTTGCGCAGCAATTGATTGCTGAAGCCACGAAAATCGTGAACAAGACTATTGCCCACATCCCCACTCCAGAAGAGCGTAATGCCTACCAAATGCGTTCTACTATTGAGCGAATTCTCAACTATTCCCAGTAAATAGCTAAGCGAGCTCCGACTCATGGGATCTTTATAACTTTTACTTTTGTGGGGGGGGGAAGTGTCCCCCTACGCCGCAACCCCTTGCTGTGCGCGGGTTTGCGTCTACCCCCACTACGGGGGCTCCTGCCCCCGTAACGCCCCCAAAACGATTTTTCAGCAACTCCCTAAGGATATTCTGATAAATCTAAAAGCGACCATCATTAGCTCGCGCAAACAAAGAAAGCTTAGGCGAGCATTCAAAATAAAACCAATGAAATCAGGAAGTTACACAAAAAACTTATGTTCTATGGCGATGCCTCTTAGCGGGGCATGGTGGAAAGCTTCACCCATAAATCAAAGCCTCCTCACGAAAAAGCCGAAATTGCCCCCCATCTCCGCTCAAGAGCAAGTTTCAAAGTTTCTCCTCTAAATCCAGCTCCGTCATTCCCAATAGCTCCAAAAATCTTGCCTCATCCCACAAGTCGATTTCTGCCCCCTCCGCGTTGAGCTTAACGGCTCGCTGCCACTTTCCATGCCCTTGTGACGCGGCGACCAAAACGGATAACTTTTTACTCACCCCACTCGCAATAGTCGCACCTAGCGCTTCAACCTTTGCTTCAGCTTCTTTGCGCTTCATAGACTTAAGCTCCCCTGTGAACAGAAAGCTTTTTCCCGCTAGTGGCAGCTCTAAACTCTCGCGCGGAACTTCTTGTTCTTGCAGAATATGCATTTCATGACGCAGTGCCTCGATCGTTTCTAGCCTTTCCCGCAAACCCTCGTACAAAGCCGTCGCCGTGATTTGGGCAAAGCCTTCTATTTGCATAAAATCATGGATATTTGCCGACAAAATAGCATCTAGATTCCCAAAATGCTTAGCGATAACTAAACTTTGACTTCGTCCCAAACCCTCAATTCCAAGAGCTTGTAAAAATTGTTGCAACGTGACTTTACGCGCATTTTGTACGCTCTCATAAAGTTTTTTTGCCAACACATCACTCTTTGATTTCGCATCGCTACTACGCTCACGCCCGATTTGCATCAAATGCTCAAGCTGTAAATCAAAGAAATCCTCAGGTGAGTGTAAATAATCCAACTCCATGAGTTGATTAATAATTTTTGTTCCAAAACCCTTAGCATCAATAACCTTGGCAAAATGCTCTAGGCGCGCTGCACGACCACGCATGCAATTTTCGGGTTTTGAGCAATACAGAAAGTCTGCTCTTCGTTCCGCTTGCGCGCCACAAGAAGGGCAATGATCGGGAATTTCAATCTTCTCTCCCAAATGTTTTAGCACTTTTTCCAAGTGTGGTATGACACCGCCACGCCGCGTCATCTCGACTATATCGCCGTAGCCAAGAGCCAGTTTTTCCATAACCGCTAAGTTGTGCAAACTCGCCTTCGTCACCTTGGCTCCGCTCAAGACAACGGGCTCCACATGAGCAACAGGAGTAATGGCGCCACTTCGCGAAACTTGCCAATCTACCCCCAAAAGCGTGCTGCTTGAGCTATCACCTTGGAACTTAAATGCTATGCCATAGCGAGGATGGTGCGAGGTGTGCCCAAGCCGTTCCTGCTCAGAGACTTGCTCTACTTTAAACACAATGCCGTCCGTTTCATAATCGTAACTATCACGCTCATGAAGCAAACGATCGCAATAAGACTCGACCTGTGTAGCTTGTACTACTTCACTAGGGGCAGTTTCAAAGCCAAGTTCATTGAGTCTAGCCCACTTTTTACTTTCGCTCTCCCATGCCTCGCCGAGCAAATCATAGGCAAAAAAACGTAAGCCATACGCCGCGGTTTCTTGCGCATTCTTCAATTTTACCCCACCAGCAGCCAGGTTTCGCGGGTTTGCAAATTGATCTTTATACTTCTCAAACGCAGAGAGCGGCATGAAAATCTCGCCTCGAACTTCTATCGATTTTGCCAATATTTTGGGAGGAACCACCTCAATATAGAGAACATTATTCGTAATTTCTTCCCCTCTAAGACCATCGCCACGCGTGGCTGCTAAAATCAGCTCACCATTTTCGTCATACCTAATGCTACAAGCCAATCCATCGATCTTTGGGCTTCCAAGAGCGGCTCCCTCAAACTTTGCATACCAATCACGTATTTTCCCAAAGTCGTAAGCTTTATCCAAAGACAACATTGGACGCTCATGCAAAACTTTCCCCTCTAGCGTCGCAGGCTCAACACGCGTCAATAACGGGTGCTGCGCATCCAATTCTCGCAAGCGCTCCTTTAGCCTGTCGTACAGAAAATCGGGTATTGAAGGTTTATTGTCGCGAAAATACAGCGCGTCATGCCTCTCTATATCCTCAGCCAATTCACTGATTTCCATGCTAAGATAGCGCTCTGCTAAGTCTCTATCTTCTCCGATATCTTTATTCTTATCTTCAAGCTTCGAAAACAAATCACGAATTTTTGTCATACTTATCCTATTTCAGCACTTTTTAACGGCACTATCCTCTCGGTATCCTCGCAGTACTTAAGGAAACTCTGATTCATTGGGGCTACCGCCCCAAACCCCGTCTATGGGCTATCGCCCTTGAACCCGATTTTGTGTGTAGATTATTGATTTTATTGACTTTATTTTGAAAACCCGCCTGAATTTCTTGCTTTAGTCAAGGGCAGGTTTGAAACCTGCCCTTACTGTTTTTGCATGAATCAGATCTTCCTTAAGGAACTATTCTTTTAAGACTCAGCAGTCGTCGCTTCTAATTTTTCTTGCATCGCTGCACGCACCTCGTCTCGTAAACGCTCTGCTCGCTCTCGCTCATCTTCGATAGATTCGTTTGGGTAATGCGGCGGCAAAACTTGCATGCTACAGTCGTGTGGCGATAACTTAAACGCCCCCTTGGGCAAAGCCTTCCCCGTACCCTCGAATACAATTGGCACTACAGCTAGCTTATGTTGCACAGCCGCAAAAAAGGCGCCCAACTTAAAGCTCTGCAAGTTACCATCTACGCTACGCGTGCCTTCCGGGAAAAAGCATATCCCGTCTCCTGCACTCACCGCTTCGGCAATTTGATCCCGCAACGCGATATTTCTTTTTGCAGCCTTACCGCGATACACTTTTAGATGCCCTTCATGCTCCATGATCTCTCCAAGCAAAGGGACACGGAAGACAGAGGATTTAGCCAGAAATCTAATGTTTCGCTCAAAGACAGCACAAAGTATCGCCGCATCCAAATAACTTTGATGGTTTGCCACAAAAACACAGGGATAATGCGCATATAATTCGTCATCGCTAGGATAACTATAATCCAACCCAATGGCCGATAATCCATCGCGGCAATATCGACAGCGCTTTTTTCGATCTTCAAGACCCCCTTCTTTTACCGCCAGCAGCAGCTCTTTTCTGTAACGCCGCAGCTGTCTAAAAAAAAGTGAAATATGCCGCCCTGTTTCCAGTATGTTAGTTATTTTGTTCTTTTTTTTCAAGCCCATCACCCAATATCACTTTAGAGAAATTCTGATTAATTGGGGCTACCGCCCCAAACCCCTTCTAAATACTCTGATTCTTTGGCGCAACTAGCCCAAACCGCGTTAAGGGCTTGCCTCCTAAAACTAGGCTCAAAGTTGCAAAGAAAAGCGTATTTTTTCCTTTTTTCCTAAAATCCGCATCAAACTTGCTAAGAAAAGCATCTTGATTTTATTGACTTTTGATTTTGAACGCTCACCTGACTTGCTTTGCTTTACGCTAGTTACTTTTTCACTCTATTGGCGTGAATCAGAGCTTCTTTATCTAAAAGCCTTTATGCTAAATCTGCACAGGAACTACTTTTTCTTTGAGCGCCCCCGTTTTTGCCTCTCGTCCTTGCGCCCCCTGTCCGTGGCTTCCGTCATATCCATGACTGTTTGGTCTTGACCCACTTCAGCTTGCGCTTCTAGCTCAGCTTGCGCTTCTAATTCGGCCTGAGCCTCTAATTCTGCTTGCGCTTCTAATTCTGCTTGAGCTTCTAGTTCGGCTTGAGCTTCTAATTCTGCTTGAGCTTCCAATTCGGCCTGCGCTTCTAATTCAGCTTGAGCTTCTAATTCGGCCTGCGCTTCTAATTCAGCTTGAGCTTCTAATTCGGCCTGCGCTTCTAATTCAGCTTGTGCTTCTAGCTCAGCTTGAGCTTCTAATTCTGCTTGAGCTTCTAATTCAGCTTGAGCTTCTAACTCAGCTTGAGCTTCTAGCTCAGCTTGAGCTTCTAACTCTGCTTGAGCCTCTAGCTCAGCTTGAGCTTCTAACTCTGCTTGAGCCTCTAGCTCGGCTTGCGCTTCTAGTTCGGCTTGAGCTTCTAGTTCAGCTTGAGCTTCTAGTTCGGCTTGCGCTTCCAATTCCGCTTGCGCTTCTAGTTCGGCTTGAGCTTCTAACTCAGCTTGAGCTTCTAATTCAGCTTGAGCTTCTAATTCAGCTTGCGCTTCTAATTCGGCCTGCGCTTCTAATTCAGCTTGCACTTCTAGTTCGGCTTGCGCTTCTAGTTCGGCTTGAGCTTCTAGTTCGGCTTGAGCTTCTAGTTCGGCTTGCGCTTCTAATTCAGCTTGAGCTTCTAACTCAGCTTGAGCTTCTAGCTCAGCTTGAGCTTCTAATTCAGCTTGAGCTTCTAATTCAGCCTGATCCTCAGCTTCCGCCAATGCTAGAGCTTCTGCCTCAGCCAATGCGATTTCCTCGGCTTCAAGAGCTGCTTGCTCTTCCGCTTCTAATTCGGCTTGAGCTTCTAACTCAGCTTGAGCTTCTAATTCAGCCTGTTCCTCAGCTTCCGCCAATGCTAGAGCTTCTG
Source organism: Bradymonadales bacterium (assembly GCA_041656175.1). GTDB lineage: Bacteria > Myxococcota_A > Bradymonadia > UBA4248 > UBA4248 > JBBAEA01. The sequence continues at coordinate 19,069 of JBBAEA010000062.1, forward strand.
CCTCAGCCAATGCGATTTCCTCGGCTTCAAGAGCTGCTTGCTCTTCCGCTTCTAATTCGGCTTGAGCTTCTAACTCAGCTTGAGCTTCTAGCTCAGCTTGCGCTTCTAATTCGGCTTGAGCTTCTAACTCAGCCTGTTCCTCAGCTTCCGCCAATGCTAGAGCTTCTGCCTCAACCAAAGCGATTTCCTCGGCTTCAAGAGCTGCTTGCTCTTCCGCTTCTAACTCAGCTTGCGCTTCTAATTCGGCTTGCGCTTCTAGTTCAGCTTGCGCTTCTAGTTCGGCTTGCGCTTCTAATTCAGCTTGAGCTTCTAGTTCAGCTTGAGCTTCTAACTCAGCTTGCGCTTCTAGCTCGGCTT
>JBBAEA010000063.1:0-19401 GCA_041656175.1 Bradymonadales bacterium
AGGTTGAAGTGCGGGGGGTGATCTCCATGACAGGCTTTTAGCCCAAGGGGGTAGAAACGCTCACCGCACTTCGTGCTATGCTAGCTAAACATAGCAATGGATTACTTACAAGGGGGTAGCGCAAGATCACCCAAAAAATTCGATAAGTGACGCATTTTGTGCGACGGTTAAGCGGTTAGCTTAAACGTCGCACAAAATAAGGCGGAACTTATCGAATTTTAAGGGAAGCTTGCGCGTAGGGGGAGACTTCCCCCAGCAAAATAAAAACTTAAAAACAGCCAAATATTTGACTTTGCGCTTGCCCTAGAGGAAGCTAGCTAAAGCAGGGGAAAAACAGATAAACTTTAAAGTTATACAGCTCCGCTCTCCGCATCTCCAAAACGGATCGCAGCAAATTACCCTTTTGCCTTGTCATCACCGCATATAAAATGTAGATCACAGACTAGGGGGAGAAAACACTGACGGGTATTTTTGTGCATCAAGCTAAGAGACCAACAAAGATCATCGCGATTGCGGGCCCCAAGGGCGGCGTGGGCAAAAGTAGTCTAGCTATCGACTTAGGGCGCAGCTTGGCTCAACGCGATCTTCGAGTTTTGCTCGTTGAAATAGAGCCTTACAAGCAGGGGCTCGCAATATTGCTTGAGATGCCGTTGCAAAGTGTTCAAACATCAACGGAGTTCACGGCCGTTGCGACGCCTATACCCAAACTCGATCTACTCCTCACCAACCCTAAGGATGAGGATATCACGGCGAGTTTTGCGGCTCTAAGAGCCGAGGGCGAATACGATTTTGTTATCGTTGATCTCGCTTCCTCTCTCACAAAACGCGAGGCGCAGGTACTACTCTCTTGCGATCTCCCTGTTTTGATCTCAAACGCAGAGCCCGCCTCGCTTTTTGCCGCTACACAGTGTTTGCGCTTGTGTGCTTTCTACGCGCTTATGCATGAGCAGCAGCTGCGCGGGATCATGCCGCTGCTCGATCCCGTAAAGGATTCATGGGACTTTTTGCAGATCTACAAAAGCTTACCCCAAGAACTGCAGGACGATTTTGCCCATGCGATGTGTTCTATAAAAGTCGGTTTCATCCTTAACCAGCGCCGTGAAAGCTCCGAGAACCAGCAATGCGAAGCGCTGTGCCACGCCTGGGGCATGTTGCTCGGTATTACGCCGCGCTTCTTAGGAAGCCTCGCCCACGAGGAAAAACGCTGGTTTTTCGCGCGTCGCATTGCGCCAAGCTCGCAATTTCCACGCGAGGAAGCGGTTATTAACGATCTGAACCACATCACAAAGCAAGTAATCGAAGCTTGCGAGAGCCCAAATATCCCTACAAGATGTTTGCCCACACTCAACATAAGCACTGCAGCGCGCGAGTTTCTACTCGCCGCCAAAGCCGACGATGTACGCATCGCATATCGCAAACTTTGGGAAGGCTACCGTCGTGAAAATGGCTTAATTTCGGCGATCATGCACAAAGACAGAATCGCCGAAATTATACAAAATCTTGAGTTGGCACATCGTTTTGCCACGCAAGTCGATGAAGAAAAAACAGCGCTAAGTCTGCCCAATTTGCGTGTAAGCAGCGATGGCGACGCGGAGAGCTTAACGCCACGAAGGCTAAGCGGCTCGTTCCGAGCCGTACACCCGTGGTCAGCAGAGGACTGCCCGCCAGAGGCAGGACAAATTATTAAGGACGCGCGCGAGGCTATGGAGCTTTCGATACAAGTACTTGCCCTGCAAACGCGTATCCCCAAGCGCGCCCTTGAAAGCATAGAAAGTTGCGATTTCGCAGACCTAGAATCGCGGTACCTGCGAGCCTATCTCATTGAGTTAGCGCATCACCTAAAACTCGACGAAGAGATGCTGCTTGAAGCTTTCGGTTTTGTTTGCGTATAAACCAAATATCTAGTGCAAACTCAACCTAAGCTAACAAGAATCATCCCCCTACAAAGCGAGGAAGTCGCAAGTAAAGAGCGCCGAAACGAGCAAAACTTAGTTTCTTGCGAGCTGGTAGTGCAGTTTCGCAGTGAGCATGTGCAAGTCTAGCGAGCTTGAGCTTGAGACATGCTAAGAAAATACCTAGGTTTATGATGAGACTAGATTTGCGCAATCGAATGCAAACCGTCGTCAGTACAGCGCAAACCCACATAAAATAAGACTTACGGCGTAGCTTCCCCCTAGGGCAAACGCAAAGTCGTGTTTCGCCAAAAACTGGACGGGGCGTCGCGGGGTGTCCCCGCGGAGGGGGTAGACGCAAACCCGCGCACAGCGAGGGGTTGCGGCGTAGGGGGAAACTTCCCCCTCTATAAAAAAACTTAAAAACAGCCAAATAGAAGACTTTGCGGTTGCCCTAAGCTTCCCCCACAAAAATATAGAGCTAAAAGCTATGCCTACCTCGCATTGTCCACAGCTCGCGTCTCGCGGATAACACAAACCTTAATGCGACCTGGGTAGGTCAGTTCGTTCTCTATGCGTCGCGCTATATCGTGCGAAATAACAGCAGCCTGATCGTCGCTAATTTTATCGGGCTCAACAATAACGCGAATTTCGCGCCCCGCCTGAATGGCGTAGCACTTCTCCACGCCTTCAAAGGACATGCTGATCTTTTCGATATCCTCGAGTCGCTTGATATAGCTCTCTAAAATTTCGCGTCGCGCCCCAGGACGTGCTCCAGACAACGCGTCGGCCGCCGCGGCTAAATGCGCGTAAACGCTCTGTGGCTCCTCCTCAGCGTGGTGCGAGGCCACGGCATTCACAACGATATCGGACTCTCCATGTTTTCGTAAAAACTCCGCCCCGAGTATAGCGTGTGAACCCTCTTGTTCGTGGTCCATAGCCTTGCCGATATCGTGCAGCAAACCCACACGACGCGCCAGTTTTACGTCCAACCCAAGCTCTGCCGCCATAATACCACAGAGCCACGCAGCCTCAATCGAATGGACCCAAATATTTTGCCCATAACTCGTACGATACTTCAGTTTGCCGACCATACGCGAGATCTGTGGGTCGACGTTTTGAATCCCAAGCTCAAAGAACGCCTGCTCACCTGCTTCCTTGATCTGATCTTCCACCTCTTGGCGTACCTTGGCAACCGTCTCCTCAATGCGTCCTGGGTGAATGCGTCCATCGGCAATCAGCCGTTTTAGCGTTTGTGCCGCAATTTCACGCCGTATCGGGTCAAAGGCACTGATCACCACCGTCTCGGGCGTGTCGTCGACGATGACATCGACACCTGTCGCCGTTTCGATAGAGCGAATATTGCGCCCTTCGCGCCCAATAATGCGCCCCTTCACCTCGTCGGATGGCAAGGTAATCGCCTTCACACTCCGCTCTGCAACGTACTCGCCGGCAAAACGCTGTATAGCCACAGACATAATGGTTTTGGCATTCTTTTCGGCCTCTGCCTCCGCCTCTTCGGTGATCTGCTTGATATGTTTAATCGCATCTAACTTCGCCGCGTCCGTCATTTCGTCCATAATGATGGCCTTCGCCTCATCGCGCGAAAGCTGTGCGACGCTCTCTAGCCGGCGAGCCGCATCATCCAGCATCTCTTCCGATTGCTTTAAGCGCTTCTTAACTTGTTTGGTCGCCTTCTTAACGTTTTGCTCTACCGCCTTTAGCTCATTTTCTCGCTGATCCAAACTCTCCGAGCGCTTATCAAGTAGCTCCTCTTTCTTCACTAGCCGCGCCTCGTTCGCAGTAATTTGAGCTAGGCGCTCCTTCTTCTCATTCTCAAGCTCTGTTTTGTGCGCAAGTTCACGCTTTTGCGTCTCCAACTCGGCTTCTTGCAACGCCGCATCAAACTTCGCCTGCGCCGCATCAAGTATACGTTTCTCCTCCGCCTTCGCGTCATCAAGCTCGCGTTGCGCCTCATCTTTAGCGCGCTGCGCCTCCTTCAGCACATTTTGCGCCGCATCCTCGATCTCGAGCGCCTTCGTTCTAGCGCGCGTAACCGTTTTTTCCACTTCATGCGTGTGAAGCCTAACGCCGTATGTTTTGCCCACTACAGCGCCAACCACAATTCCCAGCAAAAGCGCCAAGACTGCGGCTATCACAATGCTCATAAAACCTCCCGTCGCTTTGCCAAAGCAAAGCATGCTATCCCCCCAATGCGCCGAAAACGCGACGCCAGGGTAAAAATCAAAGCATTACTAAGAGGGTAAGGCTACTCATCCTTTGGGTCAGGACTCCCCAAATCCTCATCGAGCATCTTCATAATGCGATCCGCACGATGCAAGACCTCCGCCTTTAGGGTATCGAGATTTTGGTGGGCTTCATGTAACTTGTCGGCAAAGTGAATAGTACTAAGCGCAAGCATCTGCACAATCGATGCCGCGGGCGTACTACTCCTCATTTCGTTAATGCAATCGTTGACTTCTACGGCGAGCGACTGCAAATAGTCCTCGTCTTTATCAGTGCGTACAGAAATCCGTTGCCCCCCAACAGTGAGGCTCACAACCGTTAATTCCTTAGGCTGCGTCTCAGTGAGAACGGCTTTTTTATGATTGGCTAAAACATTTTGCGCGTTACGCTTCATGCTATGACTCACCCGTTTCTCCAAGCGGAAATCCGGGAACTAGATTGACTTATCGGGGCGAAACCGCCACCCTCTGCTTGTATTTTATACGTTCACAGCCCGTTTTGTCAACAACGCGCCAAAACCTACTGTGCCTATATTGCCATGTATTTGCTTAAAAAACCGATGTCTTCTCTGCTGGGGGGAGCTAGGCTCCCCCCTACGCGCGGGCTTCCTCGAAAAATTCGGCAACAAACGCCTTATAAACTGCATTGTTTTGGCTATGCGCCAAACCAACGCAGTTTATGCGTTTGTAGCGCCTTTTTCTCGGCGATCCCGCGCTACCCCCCTGATCCGTTCTTAGGCACAATACTCAGACATCTGGCGCCAAGCGTTTGAGAGAAAAGTCCGCCTTAATAGCGCAATGGTCCGAAAGACCCAAACCCGTTGAAGGCGTTACGTTGCAGATGCGTCGCGTAGACTTTGCTTTATACACGATGCTCTCGCCCTCGCGGTAAATCAGATGATCGAGCGCATAGGCGTCCTTCCAAGTTAAACTCTCACTCGGCTCTACGTCCGCAGAACAAAGCTCCCACGCTCCATCGCCAATAATTTCCTGCATCGCCTCCGATTCTGGCGTGTCATTGAGATCACCGCCCAAAATAATTAGCCCCCCCGGATTCTCTGCAGCCGCCCTATCCATCACTTCGCGCACCGTCCTCGCCTCGCCTACTCGGCGTATGCCCTCAAGATCAGACGCCTTCGAGATGAGATGGGCTGCAAAAACAATCGCGCGAAACTCTGGACTTAACTCAAGCTCCACTTCGATGAGCTCACGCGCTAGCAGGCGCTGCTGCATATGGGCATCAATATAGGGGTTTTCTAGTCTGTGCATACGGCTTTTCAAGATCTTTCCGCGCACGATGACTCCCACGTCAACACTAGCGCTACGACCCGTTTCGCCAAAAACACCAACATAGGAATCCCCTAAGCTTCGCAATAAATCATCAAATACGGCTTGGTTCTCAATCTCTTGCAGCAAAAAAACGTCAGCATCGATCTTTCGCATATGGCTAACAACATCGTTAATTTTTTCAGCATATTGAGACTCACTCGGGCTTTTTTCAAAATCACCGTACTCACAAGCACCAGAGTCGCAGTGGGTATCGAAAAATAAGTGCAAATTGTAGCTCGCTACACTCATAACGCTACGCGGTTTGGGCAAGGGTTTTGGGGGCAAAACATAGCGTGGAACAGTATCCTCTGTACACGAAACACAGGCACAAAAAAAGACAAGAGCAGCCACCATGAGAAATACGGTATGAATTATCTTGCGAGCACCCAGCATAGCTCAAAGCCTCCATTTGACTTTTCTCTAAAACTCATTACACAAAATCATAGCGAGAGCTGAGGCACAAGCGCGACTAAAAGCACCATGCTCGGCCTTCTTGTCCATAGGATAGCAATTCACTTCGGGCTTTGCCAAGATATATTATCGAATTATGCCAATATATCTTCAAATGGCATAAAACTTGCTAATTTAATATTACGGAAGACTTTCTGCGCCAAAAAGTCGCAGTAACGATAGCCTTTTGATAATAGGGAGAGAAAAATGCCAGCAGCTTTTAGACTTTCGGATTTAGCCCTTGTCCCTGGTGATGCCCACGGTTGCCTTATTTGCCCACACATTTGTATTGGCCCATCCATCAACGGCTCACCAGATGTTTTTATCAACGGTTTAGCCGCTATCCGCGAAGGAGATCCTGGTATACACGCAGCTTGCTGCGGCCCCAACACCTACAAAACTAGTGAAGGTAGCCCAAACGTTTTTGTTAACGGTAAGCCTCTTGTACGAAAAGGCGACAAAACATCACATTGTGGTGGCGATGGTAAAACCATTACCGCTAGCCCAAACGTCTTTGTAAACTAGGACATATACTGTAGCCCAAAATACTATCCTTGAGCTGCTCAACGACATTGCCACTAAAACTTTAGGTTTAGCTTTTGTGCCTTTAAATTTTGAACCACGAAAAACACGAAAATTCACGAAAAGTTTTTTTAGTTTTATAGAACCAGCTTGATTGCTTATAGACTTTCGTGACTTTCGTGTCTTTAAATTTTTTACCACGAAAATACACGAAAAATTCTTTTTATTCTTACAGAACCAGCTTGATTGCTTATAGACTTTCGTGACTTTCGTGTCTTTAAATTTTTTACCACGAAATACACGAAAATTCACGAAAAGTTTTTTTAGTTTTATAGAACCAGCTTGATTGCTTATAGACTTTCGTGACTTTCGTGTCTTTAAATTTTGAACCACGAAATACACGAAAGTACACGAAAAATTCTTTTTTATCTTATAGAACCAGCTTGATTGGTTATAGGCATTCGTGCCTTTCGTGTCTTTAAATTTTTTACCACGAAATACACGAAAATACACGAAAAATTCTTTTTTATCTTATAGAACCAGCTTGATTGCTTATAGACTTTCGTGACTTTCGTGTCTTTAAATTTTGAACCACGAAATACACGAAAATACACGAAAAATTCTTTTTATTCTTACAGAACCAGCTTGATTAGTTAAAATCTTACTTGCCTTTCGAGCCTTTCGTGTTTTTCGTGGTAAAAAAAGCTTTCGAGCCTTTCGTGAATTTCGTGGTAAAAAAGCTTTTCGTGGTAAACATAAGAACTTATTGATGAAAAACGAAAAAACGAAAACTTTTTTAAAAAATGGTGTATTAAGAATTAGGCTGTTGTCTTGGACGTGTTACGTGAAATGGGTTATATTTTCTGAGTCTGTCTATCAGAAATGTTTGGAAAAGGAATTGAGGACGCGAAGAATACCTTGGTCTTGCTTAGTTATAGTCTTTCTTGAATTTCGTGGTAAATAATAAGGAGTTTTTGATGGAAGAAATGATGAAACACGAAAAAGTCTTTTTTAAGAAAGAGTGCTATGAAATTCAGGGTGCCGTCTTTGACGTGTATCGTGAAATGGGCTCTGGTTTTCTGGAGTCTGTTTATCAGGAGTGTTTGGAAAAGGAATTGAGGAAGCGAAGAATACCTTTTGTTGCACATCTGGAATTGGAACTAACGTACAAAGGTGAACCACTTCAACAAACGTACAAACCCGACTTGATTTGTTATGGGCAAATCATTGTTGAGCTCAAAGCAGTAAAAGATATTGCAGCTCTACATAAGGCGCAGATGCTTAACTACTTGAATGCAACTGGTATGAAGCTCGGTTTGCTCGTTAACTTTGGAGCATATCCTAAAGCAACAATCACACGACTGATTCTGTAGCTTTTCGTACTTTAAATTTTGAACCACGAAATACACGAAAATTCACGAAAAGTTTTTTTAGTTTTATAGAACCAGCTTGATATGTAATAATCTATCGTGCCTTTTATGTCTTTAAATTTTGAACCACGAAATACACGAAAATTCACGAAAAGTTTTTTTAGTTTTATAGAACCAGCTTGATATGTAATAATCTATCGTGCCTTTCGTGTCTTTAAATTTTTTACCACGAAAATACACGAAAACACACGAAAATTTTTTAATAATTGCTGTAATAAGATTCAGGCTGCCGTATTTGAAGTGTTGTGTGAAATGGTTTGTAGGGGCAGGTTTGAAACCTGCCCCTACAGCTTGCTCATAAACTTTGGAACATAAGCAATTACACGATTATAGCTTTCGAGCCTTTCGTGTTTTTCGTGGTAAAAAAGCTTTCGAGCCTTTCGTGAATTTCGTGGTAAAAAAGCTTTTCGTGGTAAAAATCAAAGCGTTAAAAGCTGCTAGCGCTTTCGTTTTGGAGGATGCAGCACTAAACCCCGCTCTGGCATGTTTTTTATTAATTCATCGCGGTAGCCCTTGTAGGCTTCGGTGTTTATGGGCGCTGCATCTTTGCTCAAAACGCGGATAAAGCGATCGACGCGCTCAAAGACAGAGTCGGCGTAGTTTTGGGCAAAATTCGTTGCTGCCCCAACGCGGATAGGCTCTTTACACGCTCTCAAAACAAAGAACTCGCGTACTTTAAGGCTAACCATCTCAAAGTAACCGAGGTTCACGGGCTCAACGGTATCTTTGCTCTCATTCTCTGGCGTTAATTTGGCTTGACTCTCGTTGCTGCTTCTCGGCGCAGCGGCTTCGCTTTGGAATGTTGCGATTGCGTTTTCTAGCTCCGCACATAGCGCGGCAGCCTCAGCTTCTTTGGTATCCTTTCCTTGGCTCAACGCAAAGATCTTGGCGAGCAGGCTGCGCATTTCTCGCCGCGACTGCTTTGATATGGCTTTTGTGTGTTTTTTAAGCAGCCCACTTAACTCAAACGCGAGAGCATCGAGTTTTGCAAGATCCATCACAGCTCTACTCGTCGGCAAATTTGGGTTCACCGCTTATCGAAACAATATCGATAAAATCCCTAGCGCTAGCGGGCAGGATAGCGCCATCGAGGTCGGCGCCGTAGAGTATATTGGGTGACAACTTACATTGTTTTAGCGACGCATGTCGCAGCCTCGCCCCACTAAACGAGGCCAAGGCCAAACTCGCCGCATCCAAGACCGCGTTATCTAAGTTTGCACCGCGGAAGTTCGCCTTGTGAAAGTTTGCCGACGCGAGTATGGCGTTTTGCAGCTTGCAGTCGACCAGCGTCGCTTCGCAAAAGAATGCGCCGTCAAACTTGCTGTCGCTAAGGTCGCAAGCACTCAGGTCAACGTTAAGAAGGAAAGCGCGCTTTGCCTCGACGCCCTTGAAGCTGGCGGGTGAATGCGCGTATGCGTTATTAAACGATGCGTCATTCAGCTTGGCACCCTCAAAATTGGCACCCGACAAAACACTGGCATTGAAACTCGCGTTATTGGCCACGATATTTTTTAACACGGCGTTTGTTAGCTTGGATTCCTTGAACTTCCCACGCGTAACATCCACACCTGCTAGCGAAGCATCCTCCAGCACAGCAAAGGAGAAGTCAGCCTCGTTGAGTAGCGCCGAGTCGAATTGAATGCTTCGCAGTTTCGCCTTAAACCAATTAGACTTCTTGCAGGATGTGCGCAAGAACTCCAACTTGTCCGCATTTACATAGGAAAAGTTAGCGAAATCCGCATTTACATCGTTAAACTTGGCGTTTTGCAGCGCTGCGCCCCTAAAGTCCGCTCCCGCCGCATTGGCTGCACTAAGGTCTGCATTCGTCAAATCGGAAGCCCCAAAGCGCACACCTTTGACACGAGCAGCGGCGAGCTTAGCATCACGGAAAGACGCGTGTTGGGCGTCCGCTCCAGTGAGGTCAGCTTTCTCTAAATTCGCCCCCGATAGATCCGCTTCGCGTAGACAGGTATACTTCAAATTCGCCCCGCTAAGATCCGCCCCCGATAGCTTTGCGCGCTCCAAATGCACCTTGTCTAAGACCACCCCGTGCAGCTTCAGGCCGCTTAAGTCAATCCCCCGCAAGTCCAAGCCGTTTGACACATCAGACACCCCTTGAAAGCCCTCAAGCAATTTAGGCCACGAATTATCCCCTTTAAGAAGCGCAGTTATAATCTTAGCACGTAATTCAATTCCCTCGTCTGTATGCGCCCATCGATAGGTAGGATCCATGTCTCACCTTCTATATTGAAAGCTATTTTGCAAAACGACTACACAAGCTTACTGCCGCCCCTAACCATCGCTCAGCCTAAACCCCCATGTTGTTTTAACACGCGCTATGCTTCATGTAAAGTTAATGAGCTTTCGCTATCGGCCAAAAACGAGCAAAACCCTTGCAGTTTCAAAACACACACGCATCTTCCCTTGCTCTGGGATCTCTTCAACGACCCCAACGCCGAACTTTTTATGCTCAATCCTATCACCTATCGCAAAATCCTTTTCACTAATCGAATATTTCCGAATTTCATTTTGATTTGCCGCAACCGTTGGCACGAGCACTTTCGTCTTGGGCTGGCGCTTCACCGGTTTCGCATCTACCGGCGCCGCCATCGCAACCGCCGTTCGCGTATTCTTACTCAGCGTCTGCCTATCCTTCACAATCGGGCGATAATTGTGCAACCCCCCACACTGTTTGCACTCCACCCTCGCAATCTTTCCCCCTGCAACCGCCACAATCACATGCCACGTCTCCCCGCACTTCCCACATTTCGCCTCAACATCCTTCGCAACATAACTCTCATCCACCCATACTGCCATCTAAACTCTCTTCTAAAAATTCTCATATATGTTAAAAAACCGTACTTTATTTGGCGGGGGAAGTCTCCCCCTCGCCAAAGCTTCCCTTAAAATGAACAAATTCGCAATATGTTTTTTTCGCCGTCTTCGCTAAACGCTCAGCCAGCGCAAAAAATTTGCTCATTTGCTCATTTTTCGGGTGATCTTTGGCTGCCCCCTCAACGGGAGTCATGGCACAAACTTGTTGCAAGGTTCTGTAGCAGCTATTTGCTGTACGGCTTATTAGTGATACGAAGCGTTATCTGCTGCTCGTCAGTTCGCCGAGGTATACCCACAGCCATTAAACAGTGTTGTTCTCACGCGCTGGGCTAGAGTTTGCACAACGCAAAAAAGGGCAGCCACGCGGTCGCCCTTTTCAATTCGCATGAACAACTCTCGCTATAGGCCTCTACTTTTCTGCTTTCCGAAGGATTCAAAGTAGAAGTCGTAGCGTACCCCGATATTGATCGTAAAACCCATGGTAAAAAGCGAGTTCTCTTCAATCTGGGATGTCCCATCAGCATAAAGACGGCTAACGACGCCAAAGATGTGTCCACCAAAAAGCACGGACAAATCGGTGTTGGGGATAAGCCAAGCTACTTGCCCAATAAGGCCAAAATCAAAACTTTGGGCGGACCACTTGAAAGATTCAATGAGATTGAGCGGCCCTAGTTCGGCGCTTGGGCTAAACTTCATCTTTACGTTACCAAAACCGTAGTTTAACCAAAGCCCAAGGTCAAAGATATCGGCGATAAAGTACCTCGCGGTAACACCAAATGAGGGGTGCTGAACTACCATTTCGCGCTTCGTAAGTCGTTCAGAGCCTGGCATACGCAGAGGGTTTGCGCGTTTGAGCCGCTGATCGACCATGGTCCAGTTAAGATTAAGCCCGATGCCAAAGCCCTGCTCAAAACGCACGATGCCCGCAAAATTGAGGCCACCGCCAACGTCAAAAATACTATCGCCGTAGCGCTCGTTTTCGATAAAGGTAGAGACACCGCCGAGTTTACCGAGAACTTCAACCGAAATCTGGGCTTGCGCCTCCTTGGCAAGGCCGAAACCACCAAGCATAAAAACAAGTGCAGCCCCGACAAGGCTTAGGATAAAACGTTTCATATTGGGAACCTCCAATGTTATCTGCTACAATGTGCGTAGAGTGGCGTGCGTTTCACGCCGAAAAATTATCATAGCTAATTCTTTGCAAATGCAAAACGATTTGGATGTGATAGTCGCCAGATTACAGCGACAATGAGTAGGGTTTACTACAGTTTTGGAGTGTTTGCGTGTTTCGCAGGTTTTTTGTAGGCAGCTTAGTTTTTATCGCGGGCGCTGTAGTATCCTGCGATAGCCATCTTGCAAGCGCGGAGCAGAAGTTCACGGCGTTTGAGAGTAGCACGCCGATACAACAAGCCCCCGTGATGTCGCCAAATCTGCATGCAAAAGCTCGCACTAGCTACCTCAGTGAGCAGGCGCGCGAGACCTTGCGCTTGCGTGCTACGCTCATGAAAATTCGGTGCCAAGCTCCCCAAAAAAAGCAAACTCTTCGTCTCCTCCAAGATGAAAAGCCAGATCTTTCATTCTCGGTCGGTAACACGAGTACAGGTTACCTCGTTGGCGCTAAACAACTAACGCAGCCCAGCAGTTTGTACAGAGCGCTGCCCGTTCAATACGAACGCGATCTTGGCTATGCTACAGCGGAACTTATTGAGCTCATTGAGGATAGCGCCAAAACGATGCACAAGCTCTACCCTGGTACAGTGTTGTTTTTGGGCAACTTTGCAGCCGCCGAAGGCGGCGACATACCCTATTCCGTAAGCCATAACAGCGGTCGCGACGCCGATATTGCATTTATATTCAGGCGAATCGACGACAATGTAGCTCTTTTTCCACAGAATTTCCCCAAATACGGTGCATCGCTGCGCTCAAACAACATTCTAGGCTACCGTTTCGACAGCGAGCGAAACGCTGCACTCGTAAAAACGCTAATCACCCATCCCAAGCACCATGTGCAGTTCATCTTCGTTGCTAAGCACCTACGACGCGCCATGCGCAACGCCCTCGTCAACAGCAAAACCGACCCCGACGTACTCGCCCGCTTCGATGTAGTGGTTCAAGAACAAGCCGCGCACGCAGACCACATGCATATACGCGTGTATTGTGCAAAACATGAAATTTGCGCTGGCTGCATAGATCGCTCTCTCATTCACGAGTGGCATGATGACCCCGTCCCCATACGGGAAGCCTGCGTTAAAAAATACAGCAAAATTCTAAGAAATAAAAAATCATCTACGCAAAACTTAGCCGCTGCCATCGAACGTCTGCGTCTACTCGAATCCCTCGAAACCGAGCGCACAAGGGTTCTCTCCTTACTCGCCCACGACAACAAAGAGGTACGACGCGCCGCCGTCGAGTCGGCTCCCTACCTATCGGAGCCTAGCGAGGCGCTCGGGAAACGCTTTGCGGCAGAACAAGATGATGATATGCGCTGCGCCGTGCTGCAGAGTCTTTCTATAACTAGGGATGAGACGGCGCTAAGCTTCTTAGTCGATGCATTAAAGCTCCCCGCCTTTAAATGTGGCGCAAAAAGCTCCTACGAACTAAGCCTCGCGGCTATAGCCTTCGCCAATAACAAAAAATGGGTTCGCCCCCTCATTACGCTGCGAAACAGCGCTGAAACTGAGCATTGGCAACACTTTGACCGCACACTACGCATGCTCACAAACCAAAGTGCGCCCAACAACGATTGGAACTTATGGCTAGATACCCAAGGCGAAAAGCCACGTAAACAATGGCTTATCGAGGGTTTTAACGCCGCTGGTTATGCGGTTAGGACACTGGGAGTACAAGATATTCCAAACCTGCTAGACGCCGTTATGGGCGAGGAACACATCTCAAGGAATGCACGGCGCACACTGATGCAGATTTCAGGTCGAAACCCACCCTGCCTTGAGTGGGCTGCCAGCGACGCACGGTGGTACTTCACGCGTTACTTCAAAAGACGCTACCGAAAGTTCAAAGTGGATCTAAGCGACCGCGATGAACGAGGTATAAGGCTTAAAAAATAAGCGTGGGGATGGGCGCTCCTGAATTTGCGGCTGCGTAGTTCTTTGCCAGCCCCCTTTTTATGTTCTCGTTGCCAACAAAAACCTTTTCGTTTTTGCCTCCGCTCGACATTGCAACATGGCTTTCTCTACGCGGGAAAAGTGGTATAGCCAGTTTTTTAGAGGAGCTCTGATTTATGGGTGGGCGCTGCCCCAAGCCACGCTAAGGACTGTCGCCCGTAGACCGCTCTCTGCGTAACACATTGATTTTATTGGATCTTATTTTGAAGGCTTACTTATTTTCTTTGCTTTAATCTCGTTGCTTTTTCACTGTTTTTGCATTGACACGAAAGGCGCAACTACGCAGTTGTACACATATAAATGACTTGTCATGGAGACGGTGGTCTTAAAACATAGTACATATTACGCCACCAACTGCGCAAAAAAAGGGTATACATAACAACATATTGTTGTAAGAACGTGTTTAGAGACAAGAAAAATAGCTCGTGGCTGCATCTAAAGATGCGGTCGAGGAAAAGTTAGCCAAAATCAGCCAAAAAAAAGCCCGCTGAATACAATAGTACCCAGCGAGCTCATGCATCTTCGCCAATTGGCGGTGCTTCGTGACAATTTTGCTTGCAGATTCTAGAAGGCAAGAAGCCTTATCGCGTGGTTGCGCCAAACGACGCAGACCTCACGCAAAACGGTCAAGCACTAAGCGCGTCCGCGACCGCCCATGGTAAGCGCCATCACAGCCTTTGCCGTGTGTAGGCGGTTCTCTGCTTCGTCGTAAACGATGGAATGTGGCCCATCGATAACGGAGTCTTCGACTTCATTGTTTCTGTCGGCGGGGAGTGCGTGCATATAGCAGACATCGCGATCCGCAGTAGCCATTTTTTCCTCAGTACACTTCCAGGAGCGGTGTGCCTTGAGTTTGTCGTCGATGACGGTAACAGCGCCAGAGGCCTGTAGCCCGGTCTGATCGGTAACCCAGTTACCCCAGCTCTTGGGAATAACGATGTGTGCATTTCGGTAGGCTTCGGCTTCGTCATCTGTGACGGTGACGGTTCCGCCGTATCTTTCGGCATTGGCCTTGGCTTCTTCGATAACCCAATCGGGTAGTTCCCAGCCCTTGGGATGTGCTAAGCAAACATCCATGCCGTAGCGTGGGAAGAGCAATACTTGCGAGAGGGGAACAGAGATGGGTTTTTTATGGCTCTCGGCGTAGGCCCAAATAATGGAGACCTTAATTCGCTTGAGGTTTTGTCCAAATTTCTCTTGCATCGTCATAAGATCGGCAATCGCTTGGAATGGATGATAGAGGTCACACTGCAAGTTCATAACAGGAACCGTCGCGTGTTTTGCCATCTCGGCGATGAACTTATTACCGTAACCCCAGTTGCAATAGCGGCAAGCAATGGCATGTCCAAAACGCGATAAAATCACGGCCGTGTCTTTTGCACTTTCGCCGTGCGCCATCTGCGATGTTCCAGCATCGATAAAGTGTCCGTGGCCACCAAGTTGCGTAATCCCTGCTTCCATGGAGTTTCTTGTGCGGGTTGATTGCTCAAAAAACATCAAGAAGATGGTTTCATTTTCGAGGGCGTTGTTTACTCTCCCTAGGGCAAAATCGCGCTTGAGATCTAACGATACATCAAGCAGTGTGTCTATTTCTTCTTTGGACCAATCACGAAGGGTAACAAAGTGTTTTCCACGAAATTGTGTCTGCATACAAAAAGCTCCTTTAGCTCAAAAGTTTACGAAAAAAGCCCAACTCAAATAAGCCGGACTTCATAATTAAACGTCGCAGCCCTCGCCTGTGCGAGGACCGCGTACCTTAATGATTAACGTCGATTTGGCGAAAATAACTACGCCTTTTTTGTGCGCTCAATATAGAGCGAGGGCACCGCCGCATACATTGCAGCAGCCGCTACCAAATGCTCCTTCCACGTACATTCGTTGGGAGCATGCGCTTGTTCCTCAGCCCCTGGGCCAAAGCCAATACAAGGAATTCCGTAGCGCCCCATGATCGAAACGCCGTTTGTTGAGAAGGTCCACTTATCGACGACAGGATCCTTATTGAACAAGCCTTTGTGAGCTTCAACTAGGGTCTCACAAGCAGGATGGTCTTCGGGGATAACCCACGTTGGGAAGTAGCACTCGGTCGGGTAGACCAAATCTGTGTAGGAAGGCCGCTCATATTTATAGAGCGAAACCTCAGCGCCCGCGGCCTTAACCGCTGGCAAACGTCGAATCTCTTCTAGCGCTTCTTGCCAAGTTTCACCATCTGTCAGGCGACGATCTACCGAAATCCAGCAGGAGTCGGCCACCGCGCAACGCGAAGGCGAGGTGAAGAAGACTTCGCTAACCGTGAGACTGCCCTTGCCAAGGAAGGGATCGTGGTGCAGGTTTTCGTGCAACGCGCGCAGCTCGATCAAAATCGGAGCCATCTTAAAGATAGCATTATCGCCACGCTCTGGCGCCGAACCATGACAGCTCATACCATTGGTCTGAACTTTAATTTCCATACGCCCGCGGTGTCCGCGATAAATGCGTAAACTTGTTGGTTCAGTGATCAAAACGAATTCTGGCCGAATTTTTAACTCATTAATGATGTATTGCCAGCACAATCCGTCACAGTCCTCTTCCTGAACCGTTCCCGTGACAAGCAAGGTGTAATCGTTCTCAAGCCCCAGATCTTTAATGATCTTCCCAGCATAAACCATCGACGCCATGCCACCTTCCTGGTCGGAGGCGCCTCGCCCGCAAATCGTTTTATCATCCTCTTTGCCCTCGTAGGGGTCAAAGTTCCACAGGCCCTTGTCACCGATACCAACGGTGTCAATGTGTGCGTCCATGGCGATGAGGCGCTTGCCATGTCCGATATAACCCAAAATGTTGCCCATGGGATCGATGGTGATCTTGTCAAAACCGACCTTTTCCATCTCTTCTTTGATGCGCAGAACAACGTCTCGCTCTTGGCAGCTCTCACTTGGTATGCGTATCATGTCCCTGAGGAATTTCGTCATATCGTCTTTGTAAAATTCCGCACGTTCTCTAATCTTCTCAAAAGCTATCATTATACCTCCAGAAAAAAGCATGGTCTACGCAGCATCATCATTGCCGCTGTGCAATCCACACACCCACATTCGATGATCCGGCAAATGCTCTTAACATTATTCGCCGCCTGCAGTACATATAAAATATTATTGATATTACGTCAAGCGTTTCAAAGGCGCTAAATTAAAGGGCTACGCCAACTTGTCGCGCTGAACAAAATGCGATTCGCCGCCTACTACATTCACAAATTCGCTCAAAACCTGAATTTTGTGCGATAATGTTCTTTTCTTTTTTGCGAGGGGGGCTAAAAGCCCCCCTACGCGCGGGCTTCCTCCTAAAATCCGCTAATGAACGCTTTGTTTTGTGCGTTGTATTTGCTAAACGCTCATCCAACGCACAAAATGCGTTCATTGCGCATTTTAGAAGGCGATCCCGCGCTACCCCCCTAAACCGTGCTCTACACTTAAACACAAGAAAACGAAGCTCCAGAGCTTCGCCACTCGCCAGGCTCTCAAAATTGCTCGGGATCAATCAATTTTGGGCTAATACCTCGTCTAAGCAATTTGGCATAATTTTCGATTTCGCGACAAATGCCAAGTAAAAGATCGACCTCTTGGCGCCTAAGCTCAAAGCGGTGCAAACTTTGGTGCAGTCTGTGTAACGCCGAATTTGGAGACTCCGACTTAAAGAAGCCGATCTGCACTAAAGCCTTAGAAAGCGCCTGCATCAAGCGCATTCTATCGCCAAGACTGGCCATGTCCGTATTTTCTGCGGGTAAATTAGTCTTTCCGCGTATATTGCGCGAAACCTCGTAGCATGCCAAAAGCACAGCCTGTGCCAAGTTGAGGCTAGAGTAGTCGCTCGTGGCAATGCGAACTTTCACGGTACAGCGCTCAAGTTCTTCGTTATCTAGCCCACTTTGCTCGCGCCCAAAGACAAGACTTACGCGTAAACCAGATCGCGCTTGTTCCAACATTTGCGTCGCTGCGCTTTCTAAGTCGAGGCTCTCCCAGTTGTGGCTGCGTTCACGCGCTGTAAAGCCGTAGGCCACGTGGTCATGAGCGATGGCGTCGTCAAGACTCGTATAGCGCTGCATCGACTCCAGCATATCGCGCGTTCTGTGCGCGGGGATCTGCGTCCGCTCAAGGTCCATATTGGGCGCACCCACAAGGGCGAGCTGGCTAAAACCCATATTCTTCATGGCGCGCATGACGGTGCCAAGGTTTATGGGGTTTTGGGGCTCGACTAGAACCACGCGAAAAGCGTTAAATAGAGACATATTTTACCATTATCTTGTCGCTAAGCACGAACTGTTTCCTTGCACAAAAGCCAAACGCGCTTGCGCTCTTACAACGGGTTTAAGCGGTCTACAACGCTTTTTGGGGGTAGCGCAAGATCGCCTTCATTATTCGCTTAGCGCCGTATTTTATGCGGTGGTTTGGCGAACAGCCAAAACAACGCATAAAATATCACGGCGCTTAGCGAATAATGAAGGAAGCTTGCGCGTAGGGGGGGCCGATAAGCCCCCCCAAAAATAAGGAAGACTTAGGATTTTAATTTGATCAAAACTCGCTCAAAACTTTGAACATCGGCGGCAACGCTGGGGTCGGCGGCCATGGCAAGTTTGACGCGTTCGATGGCGTTGATAACGGTTGTGTGATCGCGACCAAAGACGCGGCCAAGTTCGGGCAAGGACATGGAGGTGTGTTGGCGAGAGAGGTACATGGCCATTTGGCGTGGGAAAACGATGGGTTTGGTACGCGATTTGCCCATGATTTCGGCGTAGCTAACGCCGTAGTAGACGGAGACTTTTTGGATAATGGCCTCGGGGGTTACGATGGCGGCGCGTTGCTTGATGTAGGGTTCGATGACCTGCATGGCGACACGAAGGTTGATGCGCTCTTTGCTCAGGACGGCGCGTGCGATAACGCGTTTTAGGCAGCCTTCGAGCTCTCGGACGTTGGAGGTGACCTTGTTGGCGATGTACTGTGCGACTTCTTCGGGGAGGTCGATTTTTTCGTTCGCGGCCTTTTCGCGCAGGATGGCGATGCGCATCTCTAGCTCGGGCGCTTTGATTTCGACGGGGAGCCCGCCGCTAAAACGCGAAATGAGGCGCTCTTCAAGACCTTTAATTTCTTGGGGCGATTTGTCGGCAGAAATAACAATTTGCTTCTTGTTAGCTTGGAGGGAATTGAAGGTATGGAAGAATTCTTCTTGCGTGCGCTGTTTGTCGGAGATGAACTGTATATCGTCGATCAGTAAGACGTCGCATTGTACGCGAAATTTTTCGTGGAATTCTGACATTTTGTTCGTCTGTATTCCGCGAAGCATATCGTTTAGGAACTCTTCACTGGTTAGGTAGAGAACGCGCAGACCCATTTTCTGGGCTAATTCGTTGCCGATAGCATGCATAAGGTGGGTTTTTCCTAGGCCCACACCACCATATAAAAAGAGCGGATTATAGTCGGTCGCGGGTTGAGCGACGACGCCTTGTGCGGCAGCGTAGGAAAACTCGTTAGCTTGACCAACGACAAAGTTATCGAAATTATATTCGCGATTAAGGCGCGATTTGTGCGCGAAATGCGGGCGCGACGAG
>JBBAEA010000064.1:0-19343 GCA_041656175.1 Bradymonadales bacterium
TGTGGCTTTCTTTTTCTTCTTCTCTTCTTCTTTCTTTTCTTCTTCTGTGGGGCTCCGCCCCACGCCCCGCCAAGGGGTTTGCACCCCTTGGAACCCCTTCCTGCTTATGTCTTACTTTCTTTTACGAGCAGCCTTTTATTATTTTGTGGCTTTCTTTTTCTTCTTCTCTTCTTCTTTCTTTTCTTCTTCTGTGGGGCTCCGCCCCACGCCCCGCCAAGGGGTTTGCACCCCTTGGAACCCCTTCTGTGGGGCTCCGCCCCACGCCCCGCCAAGGGGTTTGCACCCCTTGGAACCCCTTATGTTTTGGGGGTTTGCACCCCTTGCAACCCCGTACTCTACACAAAATGATAAGGCGCTCTGTACACACCTTCCTCCGTGATAATACCCGTGATCAAAACCCCAGGCGTTAAATCAAACGCTGGATGTCGTACCCCTACACCCTCTGGCGCAATTCTATGTGCAGCAATCATCGTTAACTCATCTCTCGAACGCTCCTCGATCGGTATTTCACTCATCGACGCCATCGAAGTATCAAAGCTCGACTTCGGCGCTGCAACGTAAAACGGAATACCGTGATGACGCGCCAACACCGACAAAGCGTAACTACCGATCTTGTTCGCTACATCGCCATTACGCACAATGCGATCCGCACCAATAATAACAGCATCGACTTCACCGCGTTGCATAAAATAAGCCGCCATATTGTCCGCGATAAGACTCAGATTTATGCCATCTTGCATAAGTTCCCACGCCGTTAAACGCGCACCCTGTAAATACGGGCGCGTTTCATCGACCCAAACATGCAAAGACCTCGATTTTTGCTTCATGCGCGCCGAAATACAGCGAATAACACCAAGCGCCGTACCCAAACCACCCGTCGCTAATGCCCCCGCATTGCAATGCGTCAAAATGTTTTTGACTTCACCAATAGCGTTGGCACCATGCTCCGCGATTTGCTCGTTCATAAGGACGTCCTCTTCCCAAATTCGCATAGCCTCGTTGTAGGCCAGCGATTCAAGATCCGCGCCTGTGCTCGATAACAAAACACGCTTCATCCGATCTAAGGCCCAAAATAAATTCACTGCCGTCGGACGAGTTGAAGCCAAACGCTCATAGCTCGAATTTAATTGTTCTGCAATTGAACGCGTCGCTTCAAGCTCGCGTACAGCATACAGCATCCCAAAAGCAGCGACAATGCCAATCGCCGGGGCTCCGCGTACTTGCATCGTTTCGATGGCACGAGCCACGTCTTCGACACTATGGAGGTCAATGGTTTGTAGCGTGTTGGGAAGCTTTAGTTGGTCAATAATTCGTAGAAATCCAGCTTTCGGCGAAACTTTATCAGAAATCCACTCGAATGCACGAACCTTAGAAATGCATCGCAAGATTTGTCCTCATAGAAAAAAGGGGGCTAAATTCTAGCCCCCGGAGTGTAGGGATTTAACCGCTCTAATAAGCGGCTGGTTGTAGAGAGGAAATGCCGTTTTGGATGGCTTTTTTGTCGCTATCGAAACTTAAGACGCTGTATACTTTGTACCAGTTCTTAGCATCAATAACGCGGGGGTAGAGCATGATGGCAGTGTTCACTTTGCCTTTTGATGAGCTGAAGATTTTCATCAGATCAACGACTTGGTCTACCCTAAAATAAATGCTTTGTGACGCATTTTCGAGCAAGATTTGCCTAGAACTATCAAAGTTTTCTCTACTAACCGCTCGGTGTAGATCTTTAAAATCTGACTTACTTAAAATGGGGTAGTAGCCGCTGCTTGGGTAGGCTGGCTGCAGCTTAGAAATTCCATTGCGTATGCTTTGCTTCGTGCTATCAAAGGTGAACAGCCCATAAACCTTGTACCAGTTACCTGGATCGATGGTTCGCGGATATAGTTTAATCGCCGTCTTTACCTTGGCTTCCTCGAATGTGAATGACTTGAGTATCTCGACAACCTGCGAAACGGAGAAGTATGAGTACTCGGCTGCTGAATTAACAATAATTAACTTTGAATCGTCGAAAGATTCTCGCTTAATACTTTGTAACAACGAGTTAAATTCGTTCTCATCCATCCGTGGGTAGTAGTAGTAGGGGTTATCGGGTTGGGGATTGTAGTAACCTGGGTTTGGTTGCGGGTTATAACCTGGGTTCGGTTGCGGGTTATAACCTGGGTTTGGTTGCGGGTTATAATCTGGGGATGGTTGTATATAAACATCTGAGTCGGGTTGTGGGTTATAATAAGGTTTGATGTTGAGCATTGCCTGAGCTCGTTGTACATCGTTGTTGAGCTCGCTCAAGGATGAGTAGAACTTGCGGTACTCCTCTTTGGATAGGTTCTTTGCATTGTTGCAAGCTGTGATCATGCGATTGGTGGATGAAAGCACGCGCGTGAGTGCGTCGTACATTTTTTGATCATCGGTTTGGTAAAAGAGTTTGCCCGAACTTTGTACTAGCCTAAAGAGCGAGAACGCTGCATTGATGTCTTTAACAAGTTTGTCATACTCATCATAAAGTTTGTTGCGTTGTTTTTGGTCAGCAGCGCTTTTGCCAATCATACGATCATAGCTGTTAGCAGAATCTGCAATACGACCGATGATGGCATCAGTGGCATTTTTTTCGAGATATACATTCTTAGCTTGTGCAACGAAGGGAAAGGCGAATAAAATAATAAGAACTAAAATAAACTGTCGCGTTTTCATTTTTAACTCCAAAAAAAACAAGATTCACCGAAAAAAGTACCAAAACACCAACAAGGCACCCAATAATATTCAATACGGAACAGAACTACGAATATTCTATTTTATATGTTCCGATTCTAGCTTTTCATCTAATGCTAAAGTGTCGGCAATCATTTGGTAACTTTCATCCAAGAGCAAGTTGTAGAGCTCAAGCGATGGATCCTCGCTTAGAGCTTCTAGATGCAGATTAATCGTTTCGTGATCCCCACGTTTAGCGGGTCCCGTTAGTGCTGCACCAAGACTAGTTTGCGCTAAGTTATGGGAAGCGCGAAGGAAGAGCGATTTTGCCGCCGCGTAGGCGTCCTTTTTTTCGAAAGCGCAAGCCTGAAATAGGCGAGCTGCTACGTTGACGAGTGCAAGCGGATAGTTTGAAGCGAAAACGGCGGCCGCGTGATACTTTGCCTTATCCTGTGGCATCATCGCTACGAGTTTCCCTTCAAGACGCTGCACGAATTTTCGCATAAGAATGAGCGCGGCTTCATCACCTTCAACAGCGTAATAAAGCCCTTTAAAATGGTCGAGGTTTTCGCTGTCGCTGCTGGCTTTAAGGGGACATGGAGCAAGCGGGTGTAGCGATGCACAGGCGTTCTCGCTCAAAGCCTCGCGCAGTACGTCGCTACCCAGCACCCCGCTTGTGTGAAAAACGATGCAGTCTTTGGAGAGCTTTCCCGCTAACGTCTTTGCGCAGGACGAAATGGCTTCGTCGTTCACACTCAAGCATATAGCGTCAAGCTCAAGTAAAGCAGCTTTGAGCTTGGCGTCGTTTGGGCTCTTAGCCCACAAGCAAGCAAAGGCAGCCGCAAACTCAGTCGCGGCATCTGTGTCGATGTCTATGCACAAGTCTATGCTATCGCCAAAGTGGCGCCCTAATTTTGCTAACGACCAGCCCATGCGGCCAGCTCCCATAATTCCCAAGCGCATGCAGTATTCCTATGTTAAACGCGAAAGTTGTGCATTGAGTTCATCGCGAAAAGCCTTGGGCATCGCTATGTCGGCAAAGGCCTTTTGCATACGCTGCCACTTTTGAAGATACTTATCGCTACGAATTTTAAACTGTGTTTCGTAGTCTTTTAGCGAATAATCTTTGTTTAAATGCTCCAGAAATAGTTTTTTGAGATCCTCGTGCTTAGGGATAAAGCCAACGCTCGTTTCGATAGCATCGTAGTCGCCATGAACCCGTCCCTCTGCCCACAGAATCCAGATTTTTTTATCGAGCTTGTGATTGGTGAATTTCCCTGCCTCGTTTTTGAGGAAATAATTCGTTACAAAAACCTTGGGTATTTGATGGAGATCCTTTGCAAAGTCGAGATGATTTTGAACGTACTTCGCTAGGGGGAGCGTGATAAAGTCAAGGTTTGCGAAGGGGTTGTGCACTCTAACGCCCTCTTTTCCCAAAGTAGCGGCTGTTGTTTCACTTTCGACGCAAGCGCCAAGTAGCACGCCGTGTTCCCACGAAAAAGCTTCAAGTACGGGAACGCTCGTGTCCGAGTCGCGACCGCCGTAAACGATGGCGCTTAGCGGCACGCCCTCGGGGCTGTGGAGCATGGGATCGGTGTTGGGGAGCGACTCCATACCAACGGTGTAGCGCGCGTTTTTGTGCGAGACGGGGATGGGCTTAGCGTTGGCATCAAGATCGCCTGGTTTCCAATAACCAGTGTAGTGTAGGCCGCCTTCCGCAGGTGGCTCTACTTGGGAACCTAGCCAGTAGGGTACCTTGTCTTTTGAGATCAGTACGTTGGAGAAAATAATCTCCCCCTCCGACGTTAGCGCCTTAAAAATAGCGGGATCATCCTCGGCGTTGACGTTCTCAATGATGCCGAAAACACCCTTTTCCACGTTTACCGCGTAGATAACGCCGTCACGCTTTTTGGCGTAAATGATGTCGTCGCCAACCATATTTTGCCCCGGAATCATCGCGGTTGAGGTCTTGCCGCAAGCTGATGGGAAGGCGCCTGCAAAATAGCTTTTGCGCGCGTTGGGTCCGTTAACGCCGAGTAAAAACATGTGCTCCGCTAACCAACCCGCTTTATGCGCACGCGCGATGGCTAGACGAAAAGCTAGCTTCTTGAGCCCCACAGAGTTGCCCGCATATTGGTTGTTAATCGTAAACACCGACTCCTCATCAAGATCAATATAGATTCGCCGCTTGTCGATGTTTTTGACCACGCCATTCTCTAGCTCGCCGGCACTGTGTACAAAAAAGAAAAAATCTTCGGGGCTCGAAGAGCGCTTAAACTCTTCGTAACCTCGTCGATACAGCAAATCCTCGGAGTGGGCGACGTAGGCTGAATCCGTTAGCTGCAGCGCCTTGATGGCGAACTCGGAATTCGTTGGTCCAAGGCAGAAAAATCGCACATACATCGTTTTGTCGCGCATAATATTGCGCATTAAATCTTTAATCTCGCTTATCCCTTCGCTTCTATCTAAGGTTTCGGTTTGAAAACCAAAATCGATGGGTTTTGAGAGCAGTATACGCGTGTGCTCCTTATCGCGGGCTTGATCCTTTGGACCATCGAAGTGATACGTGTGCCCCTTCATCGCAAGTGGATGCTCCTCCCCCGATTCGATGGCAATTTCGCGTATATGCCTAACTGCCTCAGGGCTATCATCGATTACGACAACTTTTGCGGGGGCGCAAAGCTGCACATACGCATCGACGAGCGCCTCAACGCGAGGATTATTCAAAGCTTTTAGCAAGGCAGCACTCTTTTCATCTATCATTATTCACCTCAAAATCTCGAAAACTCGAAGTAGTAAGACCAAAACTTTCGCTCAAGCATAGTTATCCCAGTAGCGAAAAGCCCTCAGCTATACATAGCAAAGACCCACTGTTTGTAAAAGCAAGAAAAGCGCATACTTCTTCCCAAATACGTCAAAGTTGGCCAAAAATTATCAGTCACGCGTAGCTAGATCGCGTTAAAAAGATTCTCAAAAAAATCGCGTGCTTTAAAGTGGCGCCGATGGCAGTGGTTTAGCGCGTTATCATGAAGAATATCGCGCATTGCACAGATGCTTACTCGCAACGCGCTCTCGTTGGAGGATCTTGCGTTAGACAAAACTTGGGCTGGCGTCTGCGACAACAAACGCTGCATGGCTCTTGACGCGTAGGGGTATTCGCTTCGTACGCGCTCTGCGGCTGTGCACTGTTCACAAGAAAAACTATAGCCAGGCTTATAAAATGCATGTTTTCCGAGTTTTTTGGAACAAAGATAGCAATATTCTAGGTTTGGCAGAATCTCGAGTGCGTTTTGCAATCTACATTCAAAATCCGTGAGCGCAAGCGCGATGAGCAGCGGGCGCTCTGTACGCTCCAAAATGGCATAAAAATCGCCGAGGATTTCCCCCAAACCATCGACCGCATGCTCATCGGGAAGCAGTGCATCTAATAACTCAAGTGCGCTGCTTGCGGCGGCGTAGCGCTCGATAAGTTCGCTGATTTTGGGGTGGCTATCCTCAATATATGCACTCCCTAGCTTATAAAATTCACCACCAGAGGCTTTTAGCTCAAAGTCGTAGCGCGTAAAGTATTGAATAGGAGAGGGGAACTTTGCGCTGCTTCGCTTATAGCGGTGCAAATAGACACTACACTTGCCGTGTTTGTCGTCATATAGCCTTGCAATGGCGTCGCCTTCTTTATACGGCGTTATGCGCAAAATATAGCCAGACAATGTTTAACTTAAAATTTAATGAAAAGTTGCGCCAATATAAAAATAAAATTTCGATAATTAGAAAAAGATCGCATCTTCTACACAATCGCGGCTAAAAATTTGAATTCTCGCTGTGAACTCGTTAGAAGCAGTTGTCGCCGCATCATGCTGGGGTAGCCTGGGACATGAATAGGAATATGGGGGCTAAACTCGATACGAACACGTTGGCATAGAAACTCTTCGCTTGGGATTTTGAGCGCGTGTAATGAAAATTGGAGGCTAGGGCGCATATTAAAATGAAGTTGGAACATATCGCTGGGGGTTGCACCGCGCTGTTTTGTTTCTGCCTGCACGGTTGCCGGCGAGGCCATGAGCGAGAAAACTTGAGCTGAAAGTAGCACTTGTTCCTGTTCTATGCTTTCTAAAATGAAGTGTTTTTTTGTTCTAAAGGCACGCGGCGCCTCGTTAATGCAAAGGCTAGCGTAGGAACTGGGCCAAGACTGCGCAAAAAGCGTACCAAGACGCGACGCATTAAACGACAGCTTAATCTTATCCAAATTACTCAATGCTCTCCAGTGCACACCTGCACGAATATAGGGTGCCAAAGTTCCTTCAATTTCGAGGAACTTCATGACTTTTACCTCATAACGTAATTGTTCCAGCATTCCCAAAAAATTACGCTGCACTCCTAGACCATATTTTTTAACAAAGCGCGTGGAATGTGTAAGAGGTACAAGAAGAATATTGAGTCGCCGCGAAGGATTAGGTTGCAGTTCGCGTAGGGTATTGATGAGCAAGCCTAAGCTGTCGTCGCAGCCACAGAGTACAAGATTCTTATACTTCTCGGAGACAATACGCTTTAGGCCATCTTTAAAATCGGCACGCCCCACCACATACACGTGTTTAGCCACGAGCGCTTCAAAGAGCCCCGCCGCCTGGCAACCCGCGTACAAAGGCGCGTTCGCGTCAAGTAAATACGCGGTTCGCGCCGTTTCTATCTGTACAAAATCCGTCATCAATCTCGCGGTTTAAAGTTTGAGCGCTTTGCGATCTCTTCCCAGACTTCGCGTTCGCTCGGGCTAAGGTCTTTGGGGATTGCGATTTGCACTTCTAGCAAAATGTCGCCAGCTCCTTGTTTCTTGCGGATTCCCTTCCCAGCGACGCGCATTTTTGTCCCTTGCTGTACCCCCGCTGGAACGCTTAGTTTTATGCCCCCCGCGGGCGTTTGCACCTCCACTTGCGCCCCCAAAACCGCCTCCCAAGGGCTTAGTTTAACGCGTTGTATAATGTCGTAATCATTGAGTTCGATGTCTTCTGGCAATCTTAGATTCAAGCGCACTCTTAGGTCGCCGCCTTGCGGTCCTTGTCCCCTTAGCCTAAATACCGATTTGTCTTTTACTCCCGCAGGGATTTTCACTTTTATTTCGCGCGAGCCTTGTCCTGTATCGATTTGCAGGCTTTTGGGCGACTCATCAAGCAGCTCCGCTAAGCTGAGTGTTAGTTCTAAGGTCGTTGCTGGCGCTCTCGTTTGTCGCCTCGAACTCCCGAAACCGCCGCCGAAATCTGCGCCGCCAAAGCCCATGTTTGCGCCTCCTCCAAACAACGCCTGGAAAAAGTCGCTCACGTCTCCCATGCCACCGACGTTAAAATTGACGCCTCCGCCGCCGAAGTTCATGTTTTGCCAACCTGGGGGCGGTGAAAAACGCTGCCCATCCTTCCAAGATGAGCCCAACGCATCATACTGCGCCCGCTTTTGCTCATCCTTCAAGACCTCATACGCCTCCCCGATGTCCTTAAACTTCTCCTCCGCCGCCTTGTCGCCAGCGTTCAAATCGGGGTGGTACTTGCGCGCGAGCTGCCTGTAGGCCTTGGAAATTTCGTCCGCACTTGCCTTTCGCTCTACGCCTAAAATTTTGTAATAATCCTTATATTCCATCGCTTTGCCCTTTAAGCATGCGTCATTTTTGGCTCGGGGGGCTAGAGCCCCCCGCGCGCAAGCTTCCCGCAAAATGCGCCAAGAGCCGCTTTATTTTGTGCAGCGTCTCGTCTATTCGCCGAGCCACCGCACAAAATGCGTCTCTAAGCGCCTTTTTTGGGTGATCTCGCGCTCCCCCCAAAGCCCCGTTCTACGAAATTTTTTGCGCATCTAGTCGTTTTTAGCCACCACAACGCTTGCTACGCGCATGACCTCTCCACTTTCGTACAAAAACCCGCGCTTTTCAACATGTATGATCGTGTTATGCTCAGCCCCTGCTTGTGGCATGATCGCAATAGCCTCATGGTACATGGGATCAAATACTTCTCCCAAGCTATCCATGGGCTTAATTTTAAATACCGCAAGACTTTGGTTCATTTGCTTTATTAGGGTAATAAAACCATCGTACCAAGGCCCGCATTTTTCGGGAAGTGCAGCAATAGCGCGCTCTGCCGCGTCATATACGTCAAGCCACGCGTTCATAACGCGCTCGCGCTCTCGGCGTTTCGCCGCATCAAACTCGGCGTTACTCCGCTTCCTGTAGTTGTCAAAGTCGGCGGCTAACCTCGCGTAGGCATCCTTCCAATCGGGCTCTTTGCTCGTTTTCTCTTCTTCGTCAAGATCCACTAGTTCCGCTTCATTAATTTCGACTTCCTCAACTTCTCCATTCATTTCTTCGGCAATTTCGGCATTATTCAGTATTTCACTCGTCTCCTTTTCACCCTGATCGGGTTTTACAGTCTGATTCTCGTGCTCTTTATTGGCTTTGTTCTGCTTGGTCATCGTTAACCCTATATTATGTATCGAAATGAATCGTTGGCCTCGAAAATCGGCCCCTACACCGATCTAAACTATACGCAGTTTGGCTACAGTCAATGGCATGAAAAAAGCGATTTAGCTGTGCGTGGTGCAGCGCCCCAGAAAAAAAGCGGGGTTTTGAGGCGCATTGCAATTTCAAAGAACAATGAGGCTTTTCTTAGCGAGTTTGCGTGTCTTCTTACGACGCGATTCCTCCAGCGCGTATAAAGCGTTGTACCTCTGGATTTTGGCTCGTTAAAAATTTGGCGGGAGTGCCGACTTGAGCAATTTTGCCTTCGTAGACCATGGCGATCTGATCGGCGATGCGAAAGGTTGAAGTCATATCGTGGCTGATCACGATGCTAGTGAGGCCAAAGGTTTTGTGAGCCTCAAGTATCATATCGTCGACGTATCGGATCATGATGGGATCTTGTCCCGTTGTGGGCTCATCGTAGATCATGATTTTGGGTTTTGTAATGATAGCGCGGGCAAGGCCGACGCGTTTGCGTTGTCCAGCGGATATTTCGGAGGGGAAGGCGTGTGCGATGTCTTCTATTTTGAGCTGTTCAAGCATTTCGTTTACGCGCTTTTGCGCTTCTTTGCTACTCAGCGAGTCGACGCGTTCACGCAGTGGAAAAGCGATGTTTTGGGCTATCGTCATGGAGTCAAAAAGCGCTGCCCCTTGAAAGAGCATACCCATACGCGTGCGCAGCATGACGCGTTCCTTTTCATTGGTTTTAGAAAGCTCTAGCCCCTCAACCCATAGTTCCCCCGAATCTGCTACAAAAAGTCCCAAAACGTGTTTGAGCAAAACCGATTTTCCCGAACCAGAGCCGCCGATAATGACGGTGATCTTTTTTTCGGGTATTTCGAGATCGATTCCCTTGAGTACGGCTTTTTCTCCAAAGGATTTGTGCAAGTCCTTCACGCGGATAACGGCATTTTTATGCGAGTCGGCAGGTGTTTCGCGTTCAACGAGGTTTTCCGCATTAAAGAAGCGTTGTAAGGGTTCAAGCGGTGAGATCAACGCTTCATTCGGCGTTCCTTCGAATATTATTTTTCCTTCGTGTAGGTAGGCAACGCGATCGGCCAAGCGGAATATGCTCTGGATATCGTGGCTAATAATCACGGAGCTCAAAGCGTACTTACGCCGCAGCTCCTTAATGAGTTCGTCCACAAACACGATCATCAGCGGGTCTAGCCCTGTAGTGGGTTCATCGAATAGTACAAGTTCGGGCTGATGGATCAGCGCCCTTGCGAAGGAAACTCGCTTTTTCATCCCGCCCGACAACTCGGAGGGGAACTTGTCCATGGCATCGACGAGATCGAGCGGTGTTAATATTTCTCGAACCAACTCTCGCTGTTGTTTGCGGCTCATGCGAGAGTTCTCCTCGATGGGGAAAGCGATGTTTTCAAACACGCTCATGGAGTCCATCAGTGCGTAGTCTTGCAGGATCATGCCAGTGCGCATGCGCAGGGCGTAGAGTTGTGGGGTTTTGAGCTTAGCGCAATCTTCACCAAAGAGTGTAACTGTGCCGCTATCGGGGTGTAAAAGCGCGTTTAGGTGCTTTATGAGCACTGATTTTCCGCTCCCCGATTGTCCGATAATGACGGTGGTTTTGCCCACTTCGATGTTCAAGTTGATGCCATCCAAAACGACCTTGTTGCCAAAGGCTTTGTGCACATCCGTGAGCGATGCGATATAGCCCTGTGAGGGCTCCCAACGAGTGATATGGGGGAGTAGTAGGTTTTTTCGGCTATCGGCTTGCTTGCTCATATCGCGTGATGCAGTCTTGCTCAGACGTTGGCTGGCGTAAAACGGTTGATTTTGGGCGACACGCAAGTGGCGCTCCTACAACGAATGAAGGGGGGTAGCGCAAGATCGCCCAAAAAATTCGCTTAGTGCCGCATTTTATGCGGTGGTTGAGCGTTTAGCGAAAACGCCGCATAAAATAAAGCGGCAGTTAGCGAATTTTTTGGGAAGCTTGCGCGTAGGGGGGCTTTGAGCCCCCCGCCAAAAAAAGACTAACGCCGTTGGAAGCGTTTTTCAATTTCGTCGTGTGTGAGGACAAAGTGGACGGGGCGACCGTGGGGGCAATTGGATTTGAAAAGGGAGGCGTCCATTTGGCGGAAAAGTTCGCGAGCTTCGGCATGTGAGAGGGGGAGGCCGGCGCGGACGGAGCGGTGGCATGCCATGGTGGCGAGTATATCGTCGATGATGTCTTGGAATTGGGTGCTCCTGCCAGCGGCGGCGAGGTCGGTGAGGGCGGCGCGTAGCATGGCGTCGTAGTCGTAGCCGATGAGGAAGTTGGGAACGGCTTTGAGGGCGTAGTTATTTTCGGCGATGGCGTCGATTTGTATGCCCAGTTCGTCGAAAAAGTCGTGGTATTCTTCGAGGGTTTGGGCGAGTCGTGCGTCGAGTTCAACGATGAGTGGGAATAGGAGGTTTTGGACGTCGGTGCTTGCGCCTTCGGTGATAGCTTTGAGGCGTTCGTAGTTGATGCGTTCGTGGGCGGCGTGTTGGTCAATGACGACGAGGGCGTTGTGGTCGATGGCGAGTAGGTAGGTGTTGGAGAGTTGACCTAGGTATTGGAGGGAGGAGAAGTAGGCGTTTGGCTCTTGCTTAAAGATGGGTGCTTGGGTGGCTTGCTCGGCGAGTGGGATTTCGTCGAGTTCGAAGGGTGGGCTGAGGGGCGCGTGGAAGTCGGCAAGCGGGGAAGCTGGCGCGTTTTGTGGAGAGAAGCCAAAGCGTGGGGCTGTGGGTGAGAGCTGCTCGGGGGAGGAGAATGCGTGGGAGGGGAGGGTAGAGAAGTTCAGGTCGTGGGGGGCGTGCGCGGGGAAGTCGGCGCTAGAGCGCGCGATCCAGGGCGTTTCGGAAAGTGATTGGCGCAGGCTTCGGTAAACGCTACGAAATACGAGGTCTTGGTCCTCGAAGCGCAATTCGGTTTTGGCGGGGTGGACGTTTACGTCGACTAGATCGTGGGGGATCTCTATATTAATGATAACGCAGGGATATTTTCCGTGTAGAAATTCCTTGTAGGCGGCGAGTACGGCGGCGTTGATGGTTCGGTCTTTGACGGCGCGTTTATTGACGAAGGTGTAGATGCGAGCGCGATCGTTAACGCTGAAGTCGGGCGATGAGAAGAGGCCGTGTAGTTTGAGCGGGCCGAGTGTAAAATCTTTGATTTGGTATAGTTTTTCGAATAAATTTCGCCCAAGTATGGATAATGCGCGCTCTTTGAGGGTGTCGTTCGGTGGCGCATCTAATTTTATACGTCCATCGATGCTCAACTGGAAGTGGATATTGGGGTTTGCGAGCGCTAGTTGTTCGACAATTTCGTAGACGCGTCGATTTTCGGTGGCGTTTGTTTTTAGAAATTTTAGCCTTGCAGGCGTGTTAAAGAACATGTCGGCCATGCAGATTTGTGTGCCATGTGCAACGGCGATGGGGGTAGAATCGACGATGTGTGCACCTTCGATTTCGAGTTTTATGCCGACGCTTTCTTCAGATTTTTGGCTTATGATCTGCATGCGCGAGACTGCCGCCATCGATGCGAGTGCCTCCCCGCGAAAGCCGAGACTAGCGATAGCTTCGAGATCGTGGACGGAGCGTATTTTTGAAGTGGCGTGGCGCAGGATAGAGAGCTTGGCTTCTTCTTCGCTCATGCCGCATCCGTTGTCGGAGACACGAATTAACTTTCGACCTCCTTCTTCAATTTCGATTTCTATTCGGCTTGAGTCCGCATCTATCGCATTTTCAACAAGTTCTTTGACTGCACTGGATGCTCTCTCAAGGACTTCTCCCGCAGCGATTTGGCTGCAAAGCGCAGGGTCTAGGAGTTGAATTCTGCACTCGTTCATAGGGTTTATGGTCGGGTTAGGGGTAAAAAAAAAGCGGCGTTTGGTAAACGCCGCTTAAAAGTTCCGCGACCAGGATTCGAACCTAGATACTCGGCACCAAAAGCCGATGTCCTACCATTAGACGATCACGGAGTATTGACTGCTTCAGTGTCCAGCGTTGCCGAACTCCGTCGCAAGCACGTGTAAGCTACACTATATCTCTGGCTTTGTCCAGTACTTTTTTTTATTTTTAAGCATTACGTATTTCGTTTGGGCTTTGCGCGGGGGGGAAGCTCAAAAATTGTCCATTTTTTACTTTTTGGGCTTCGTTTTCCGTCTTTTTAACGATCTGCTTGAAGGTTTCTGATCGCTAGAGGGGGGAAGGGAAGAATTGCCACTATCATTGTTCACAATCCGCTTGAGGCGCTCATTATCTGTTTGCAATTTGAGAATACTCGCGTCCTTTTGCGCTACCTCTTCAAGCTCAGCTATCCGCGCGTGACACTCCAATAACTCTTGTTTGGTTCGCCGGCGCTACTCTTCAAACTCTCTCTCTAGGAAGGAAATCCGCTCCAGCGCTTCTTCAAGGCGTTTGTACAAATCATGCTCATCGTTGCGTCTCATAAGCCCTCATTAGTGTTGAAGTCGTTGTTTCGTGCAACATCGTGTTGTATACACGAATTATGGTCAAAAACAACTCAATTCGGCACAGGGCTGAAACTCAATTCGGCATAGGGCTGAATAGTTGGCATTGCACTATTTTGCATAGATTTTCACGTATATTTCGTGGTTTTGGATATTTTAGAACATAGATTTTCGCTGTGAGGATGAGAGGATTCCGAGCATTTCGCGGTATTTTGCGACGGTTCGTCTAGCGATTTCGATATTTTCTTTGGCTAGCAGGTCTGCGATTTTTTGATCGGAGTATGGTTTTTTGGGGTCTTCGTTTGCAACGATTTGTCGAATTTTGGCTTTTACGCTTTCGGAGGCGATATCGTCGCTGTAGGCGTCACTACGTGATAATCCCGAGGTAAAGAAGAACTTGAGTTCGTAGGTTCCTTGTGGGCAGTGGAGGTATTTTTTATTGGTAACGCGACTAATCGTGGATTCGCTGAGCTCTGTGTCGTCGGCGATATCTTTGAGCACCATGGGTTTGAGGTACTTAACGCCTTTGTCAAAAAACTCGCGCTGTCTTTCAATAATCGCTTGAGTTACGCGATAGATCGTTCGCTCTCTCTGTTGAATGGAGCGTAGAAACCAGCGAGCCGATGTCATTTTTTCACGTACGTAGTTGGACGCTTCAGGGGAAGCGCTATCTTTAACGAGGTCGGCGAAGTATGAGGCGACGCGTAATTTTGGCAAACCGTCGTCGTTAATGACAACGTGGTAATTGTCGTTAATTTTTTCGACAAATACGTCTGGCGTAATGTAGTGCGGACGCTCTGCTCCGTAGCTCACGCCAGGTTTTGGGTTAAATGAGGTTATGATTTTGGCCGCATGGATAACAGCTTGTTGCGAGATTTTAAGATGCTTAGCGATGGCGTCGTAGTTTTTTCGCTCTAGCATGGGGATGCACTGTTCAATGATATTTCGCACAATAATATTATTGGGGCATAAGATTTCGGCTTGAATCATAAGGCACTCTTCAAGGCTTCTTGCCGCAACCCCGATAGGGTCCATCTCTTGTATAGTTTCGATAACGTAGAGCGCCGTGTCCATATCGGCGCCGAGTTCAGCCGCGATTTCTTCGAGGCTTACACCGATGAGGTAACCATCTTCGTTGAGGTTGCCGATGATTTCGTCGGCTAATCTTCGCTGCAGATTGTCGAAGGATGAGAAGCGAACCTGTCTTTGTAGATGCTCCACCAAGGTGAGGGGCGCCGATAGTGTCGCCTCGTAGCTTGGTAGGTCTTCGCCGCGAAGCCCTTTGTAGGAAGACTCGGGTTGTGGAGTATGCGTTTGGTATTGATTGAGGTAGGCTTCCCAGTCGATGTTCTCGCTCTTTGCAATAGAATCATCGAGATCGCGCAGGCTGCTGGTGAGATCTGGTGTTTCGGTGGGGTCTTGTGGTGGCTCGCCATCCTCTATGCGATTATGTATGCTCTCGCTTGTACTAATCTCTTCTAGCGCGGGGTTTTCGGTCAATTCTTCTTGGATTTTATCGACCAGCTCAAGACGTGTGAGTTGTAAGAGTTTAATCGCTTGCTGCAACTGCTGCGTCATACGCAACTGTTGTTTCATGACAAGTTGTTGTTGCATTTTAAATGGCATAATTTCCTCGACTTCGTAGGTGCAAGTGCGCATCCAACGTTTACGTGGCTATATTATAACACTAATACTAGTTTTGTGCACCCTCGTTTACGTGTTTTTGTCCATGCTTCAAAAAAAAGCGACGCTTTGATAACGTCGCTTTTTTGCGCCCTTTTAGGCTAGTTTACGCCTTGGCAACCATCGGGGTTGAAACACTTCTTAATAAAGTATTGGTACGTCAACGCCACGTCGTCGAGGCGCTGAGGGCGCCATTGACCGGCGAAGGACAAGGAGTTTGTCGCCGAATCGTAAGACCAACCGCTGATCTTGCTTCTAGGCATATCGACCAAGCCCTCGTTGAGGCGTCGAATTTTTAGCTTAAAGCTAAGCGTGATGGGGTTATACTTAGGTCTATAGTTAGACGCGATGCCACCAGCTCTGTCGATAACCGCGTTGATGGCAGTTTGGATCGACTCTGCATTTCCGATATCGGCGGGTACCGCGTTTACAGCCTTATATGGCGAGCCGAGTTTAAAGAGCGCTTCAAAGAGCGGCATTTTTTCCTCTGGCGTTTTGGGTTCCAAAGTGATGATAGCAAATGGTGTCACTGAACCGTATTCCCCTGAGCTATCCTTCATAGCATCGAAATACTCTTGGTACTCGCTGATAAGCGTTTGAAGCGGTTTTTTGCCCACTGCACCCGTTCCGAGATCCACTTCGTTATCATCTTCGTCGGTTAAAATGACGGTGATAAGGGCAGAGCCAAGCCTTTGTCGATCGTAGGATAGCGCCTTGCCAGCCGCAGTATTCTTGCCTTGGATGTAGTCGATGGCGAGTTTTGCACAACGAAGCCCGTATTCGTTCTCACCGAAGTACACGAGCGAGTTTTTGGGGCCTGGCGCTTCGATGCTGGCAGGGTCGTTGACTTTTTGTTTAAAGCTCTCGGTCATCTCAAGCTCAAAACTGTTCCACACTGAGCCCGATATTCTTCCGCGCGTTAGACCACAAACGTTGTCTTTGCTAACGCCCGAAGCCCCCTCGTATTCGACTGAAGTTACCGCCCAGCGCGCATCTAAGAATGAATCATGAACCTTCGCAAAGAAGTAGTCTGCTGTTTCGTTGACAGCATCTTGCTCATCGTTCATCGACGCGGAGTCATCGATAACAAAGAGGAAGTCAACCTTTGGAATTTCGGTAATAGTGATAAGATCACAGGTATCATCGATTTCGTCCTTCACCTGTGCAAGCGCAGAGGTGTTGTAGAGATCCGATATTTCGTGTTCTTCTATTTCAGTGTTAGCTACAGGCGTTACAACGCCCATCAACAGCGTACGTTTATTCGTCCTGTACACTATAGAGAGGATCATATCGTAGTCGCTCGCCGTACTCTCCGCAGCTTTTTCTTCAGGCAGATTTCCTAAATCGCTGAGCGGCAATCCAAAAATCTTGGCAATAATATCATTTCTCGCCGCCGATACGTTATCATAGCCTGTTAAATCAAAGCTTGCATAAACGGCAGTGAATCCATCCCAAGTGTTGAAGCTACGCGGAAGTTCAGCGTTTATACCGATTTTATGGCTAATCGAAGCCATCTCTTGTTCAGCGTTCGCGTTATCCGAACTCTCTGAGGGTTTCGAGATAATAAAGGCAAGCAGCGGCTTGTCCGTTGCCTCGATTACGTACGCCTTATTGTTTTTGCTTAAGCTTCCCAGCGTAATGCTTTGATGTGCATATGCCTTTTCGATCAAATAGACGATGTCGCCATCATCATCTTCGATACGCGTGCTGTCCTTGATTTCGTCTTTAACACAGGCAACGGCAATGGGGTTATCTTTGTCGTACTTGCCTTCGTAAGTCATATCGGTCGTAGGGTCGAGTTCGCCTTCATCAAAACGCCCGTTGCGATTAAGATCCTCTAAACCATCCAATATGGTGTCGCCATCAGTATCAGGATTTCTGGGGTCCGTTGCTCCATTCTTATAATTGCTACTCAGCTCAATATTATCGGGAATGGTGTCGTTGTCGGTATCAAGCATTGCCGGATTAGTGGGACAATGGTCGGCATTATCGTAGTCGGGACAATCTGTATAGTAGCCGCTACACTCCTCCCCATCAGGAATCGTGTCGCCATCACTGTCGGCTTTGCGTGGGTCGGACTCTCCTGGGTCTATAAAGCCGTTTTGGTTTCGGTCTTCGCAACCGTCTGGAATGGTGTCCTTATCGCTGTCAACGTCACAAGGATTAGTTTCATACTCAGCTTCGTAAATGCCATTGGCGTTAAAATCTTCTATGCCATCTAGAATGGTGTCGCCGTCCGTATCTGGATTTAGCGGATCGGTACAGCTATGCAACTTCTCTAAGCCGTCTAGCAGCCCGTCTTCATCAGTGTCGGCGTTTCGTGGATCGGTTTCGCCACTGTCAATAATGCCATTGTTATTCAGATCTTCCCCGCCAACACAGACGCCTTCGACATCGTTTGAACCGTCGCACAAACCGTCTAAATCACTATCTGCATGCAATACTTTGGTGCCGATGATCTCCTCAATACAATCTGGGAGCCCATCGCCGTCAGAATCTTGCGTTTTTCCCTCACATGCAGCGAGTCGTTCTTCTATATCGGGATCAGGATCGGGGTCAGGATCGGGATTGGGATCAGGATCAGGATCAGGATTAGGATCATCTGGTAAATCAAGATATGGTGCATCCGATTGTTTATAAACAATTGGCTCTATGCTGACGTCGCTCTCACAGGCCCATGCAAAGAGCGCCATTATACACAAACAAAGGATTAGCTTGTGACGAAAAACTCCTCGAAATACTCTCATAACTCATCTCCCTGCATAAAACTAAATTATAATTAAGCTACGCTCTTGCCCCTAAATCGTCTCAAGCAAAGAACGTTAGCCATAATAAAAAAACCAAAAGTAGCAACAAGCTTACAAAAACAATAATCAAAAACCCCGTGGATTTAAGTAAACTGCGCGCTTCCTTCTTTTGCGGCTCGTCATTGTCCAAGCTTACACTCACATTCTTTACAGTAAGCTGGAAGGCTTCGCTCTGAATGGCTTGCAGCTCCGCATACAAAGCCGCCCCGTCAGCATAACGCGCCTCTGGCTCTTTTTGCATGCAACGCTCTATGCAATCCTTAAGACGCTTAGAAACCACGTAACCCGCTCGCTCAACTATCGGCGGCACAGGAGAATACACCTGCTTTTGCATCACTTCCATCGGCGTCTTTCCATCAAAAGGCACCGCCCCCGTCACGGCTTCGTACATCATTACACCCATCGCATATATATCACAGGCGGGCGTAATGATCTCTGAACCAGTCGCCTGCTCAGGACTCATGTAATGCGGCGTGCCAAAGGCTATCCCCGCCATGGTTAGTTTTTTTGAGGCGCCTTGCAGTCTCGCAAAACCGAAATCCAATATCTTTGGAATCTCTCCCCCCTCTTCATCCAAAATCAAAAAAACATTCTCTGGCTTTAGATCGCGATGATAAATACCCAACTTATGTGCCTCGGCCAATGCACTCGACATGCCCAAAAACACTGAAATCATTTCCTGGGGCGGCAAACCCTTGCCCTTATAGCGTTGGTAAAGCGTCTCACCCTTGAGCAGCTCGATTGCCATATACATCATGCCAATCTTTTCATCAATGCCCGCATCGTAAAGCGTTACGATGTTGCGGTGACTTAGCTTCGCTACCACCTCTGCTTCACGAATGAAGCGGTCGCGTATGGTCTCATCCTCCATGAACTGTTTTTTTAAAACCTTAAGCGCAACCTCTCTTCCTACCATTTTTTGGCGCGCCCGATAAATGACCCCCATCCCTCCTTCGCCAATCACGCTTAGAGCTACGTATTTTCCAGCCACCGCCGCCCCCAGCAAGTGCCCCGTACCAGTGCGTGCCAATTCAAGCTCGTCTACGAAGTGGTAACCATCCCGTTCGCATCGTTCAGCTAGCTCGCCTGTCTCCTTACATCGCGGACAAATCGCCATTTCTACGCCTTTTTTCCCGTTTATCCTCCCCCCTGCGCAAGTTTATGCGAAACTCCACGTTTTTGCAAGGTGAACAGCAAGTTTTACTTTTTTTGGGGGGCTTG
>JBBAEA010000065.1:0-19292 GCA_041656175.1 Bradymonadales bacterium
TCAAAAGAAGGTGTATGTGGATGCGGCGTAGCAGATACCGATACTGACAGCGACACCGTGCCTGATTGCAACGACGAATGCCCCGATGATCCTCAAAAATCAAAAGAAGGTGTATGTGGATGCGGCGTAGCAGATACCGATACTGACAGCGACACCGTGCCTGATTGCAACGACGAATGCCCCGATGATCCTCAAAAAGCAGAAGAAGGTGTGTGCGGATGCGGCGTAGCAGATACCGATACAGATAACGACACCGTACCAGATTGCAACGACGAATGCCCCGATGATCCCAATAAAACTCAAAAAGGTAACTGTGGCTGCGGCGTAGCCGAAGAAGACCCTTGTCCTTAATTTAGCAAGCACTTTATAGCGTGCTAAAATCAAGAGAAACTTAAAACGACTCAAAACAATGAACATGCATTGAACACGCTGCGTAGGCACATGCAATGCATGTTTTTTTACATTTTACGCTTAGCTCGGCAGCTCGGGAGCGCGAAATTTGACGCTAATGTATTGGCAGTGTCTTGCGCTAAAAAGCTAGCTATGAACTATTCTTGTGGGTGCTTAAGGATGCTCTAATAATCATGTCGCACGTGGTTCTAGCACGCGGCTGCGGTTTGCGTGGCAAATCGCAAGTGCCAACGCGTCTGACGCATCTTGGCTCCACTTGTGTTTAACGCCTAAAATCATACGAACCATCGCAGCAAGCTGTGCTTTATCTGCGCGTCCATAGCTTGCGACGCTTTTTTTCACAAGTGTTGGGGCATATTCAAAAATTTCCAGCCCCAAACGCGCGCAAGCAAGTATTGCAACGCCGCGCGCATGCCCAAGCTTTAGCGCGGACTCGGCGTTTTTTTGGTGAAATATCCCCTCGATCGACACACTTTGGACGGGATACTTTTGCAGGTAGTCTGTTAAGAACGCGTCGATGGCGACGAGCCGTTGCACCAAGGGACCATCGCCAAGTACTAAGCGTCCCGCATCTACATAACTCAGGCTATTGCCCTGTTTGTGAATGACCCCGTAACCCAAAAACCGACTTCCAGGGTCTATTCCTAAAATTCTCTCAACCAATGACATTAGGCGAGCTTTTCGAGGAGTTCATCACTAATATCGGCATTGGTGTAGACGTTTTGGACATCATCGTCATCTTCTAAAACACTACAGAGTCTTAGTATCGAGCTTGCTGTCTTTTCATCTACCTCGACCATAT
The DNA here is from genome assembly GCA_041656175.1 of Bradymonadales bacterium. Classification (GTDB taxonomy): domain Bacteria; phylum Myxococcota_A; class Bradymonadia; order UBA4248; family UBA4248; genus JBBAEA01. The sequence continues at coordinate 1,214 of JBBAEA010000065.1, forward strand.
TTTGGGGAATCTTGGTAATTTCCATCGTTTCGATGGTATGCCCCATCCTCTCCAACTCCTTAGCTACCTTTGACAATTCGCTAACCTCAGTAGTAATTGAGGCCATGCCATCGTCTATTTCAAAGTCCTCGGCCCCCGCATCGAGCGCAAGCATCATGAGCTCATCCTCGTCCATGCCTTCGACTGGCATAAGTATGCTTCCCTTCGTATCGAACTGCCACGCAACGCTGCCCGCCTCTCCCATTGAGCCGCCGTTTTTGCCCATAATACTGCGTACATTCGCGACGGTGCGGTTGCGGTTGTCGGTTAAGGTTTCAACCAGTATCGCAACACCACCAGCTCCGTATCCTTCGTAAAAAATTTGGTCATAGTGTGTCAAATCCTCGCCGCCAGCACCGCGTTTAATAGCGCGCTCGATATTGTCCTTTGGCATATTGAGTGATTTCGCCTTTTGCACCGCGAGGCGCAAAGCCGAGTTAAACTCAACGTCAGCCCCAGATTGGGCTGCAACAATAATCTCTCGAACAACCTTCGTCCATGTCTTTGAGCGCGCTGCATCTGTTCTTGCTTTCTTATGCTTAATTGTGCTCCACTTACTATGACCTGACATAATACCTCTCGATGCAAACGTTGAAATCCCCCCGAAACAGCGCCGTCATTATACCCCGTGCGCCTTATAGTTGAAAGGCTTTTTACAAAAAACTGACGTTTGTCCCCTAAGAAAACTCTGAGAATTCAATATGGATGCATTTTGCTTTTGTGGGGGAAGTATCCCCCTACGCGCAAGCTACCTTCGTTATTCGCTAAGTGTCGCTCATTTTTGTCTTGTATCGGCTACTCGCCGATCCAAGGCAAAAATGGCTTCACTATGCGAATACCTCAGGCGATCTTGCGCTACCCCCTCGAAAGAGTACAAAGTCCCCCAACGCCCCGCTAAAAGCTCGCATCCTTAGAGCTCGTTCTTCTACGTAGCGCCTTGATTTTATTGACTTTTTTTTGAACGCTAAACTGATTTTCCAAACTTTAGACTAAGCAGTTTTTGGTTTCTTGCATTCACCGAAAACTATAGCTTTCGATGTCCAGTACTAGCATTGCCCAAATACACTAAAAGCACGATATCGATTTTTAAATATCGACTCTCGTGCTTTAGAATTCTGTGCTGATTTAACTATTTACCCGTTATCTTTTGCGGATATTGGTATACAAGGTTTCTTCCAGCATCATTGCGGTTCAACTTAATTTGAATTGGCGAATCCGTACGGTTTCTACAGAAGGTCGATTCCATATCAATCGTATAGTCTGTGCCATCCTTAAAGATCTCGAGTGTGGACATATCCTCTCCCTCGATGCTGCCCACCACAACTTTAAATTCTTCGCAAACGTTGTATGCATGCTCACTTCCAGCAAAGTATTGCGTATCACTACATCCTCTTAAGCAAGGACATTTCGGGCTGCCCGCGTTGCACTCCTCTGGAATACATGTAACGGGAACCTTCGTAGTACAGATCGAGGCAACGGCTTCACCAATTCTTTTACCGATCTTGGACAATACAGGTCCAAACTTGGCGAGCGAGCCGTTATCATTAGCTTCGCAAACCGTTTCTATTTGATCTCCAGCTACGTTGGTTGAGAACGCTTCACGTCGACAACAGATCGGCGCGTATATGGGGTCATTAAACATCTCTGCAAACAACTGATAGCGATAACTTTGTGTACCTGCAGCACCGCACCACTTCTCGGGGAAGTTCTCATCGTTGTAGCGCAAACCTTGATCACGGTTAATAACGGAAGCGATGATGATATCTTCAACCGCCATCTGTTCTTCTTTTTTCTTACGCTCTTCTTTGTCGAGAGCTTTTAGACTGGGTTGGCTCTTCAGATAGTAACCAACATTACTAACTCGCACATACTCTACAATTTGATCATAAAAATCACGTCGCGTTTGGAGTTTATTTAAACAGCCACCCTCGGGACAGTTGATATATTCCTTAGCATCACTTTCAGGATCGTTGTAATATTTAATCAATGCGTCGCGACTTTCGGCGGATGCGTCTACGCAAACTTTGCGCAGCGGAACTTTGCTATCCCCCACATCGATGGTTGGACCCAATGCAGGCTCGACTTCACCATTTTTAACGCGATCGCCACTGCTTAAGACGCAGCTGTCTTCGATATTGCGCTTCAACTCACACTCCTGCGTAGCATCTTGATTGTCTCCATATGTGTTTGCCGCAACGGCGTCTTCCATGGTTGATGAACAGTCATTCTCATCGGTAACAAATACAACGGCTAACAAGGAGCCCGAGCGCTTGAAGCGCCTATTCGAGTTTAAAGAGCGAATCATTGTTGATAAACCACGCTCTACCGCACTTCCTCCTGTACCCGTTAAGCCCTGGCAGCGGAAGAGATCCTTAATATCATCTAAATTCATGCTCTCCGTACCCTGCTTCCACGCTTTCTCAGTTTTATCGTAGGAGTAGCGCAAAGTACTCGTTAGCCACGTCGTCTTTGTTAAGTTAAAGAACTTTTCGCACTTCTCGCGCAGAGCCGTGGAATCGATCTCCCTGCCATCTTCATCAAGAAGGTTTCCTGCTCCCCAAAAGGTTTGCGCCAGTTCAGTGTTAAAACTTACGGATGAATTGGGTTCGTTGATGCCATGTCCATTAAGAAGCGTAGTCGATATCGCAGCAAGCTGAAAGTCAGCATTAACGGCGACGAGCTGACCCAAGAAAGCAGAGAAGTTCTCGTTGAGACCTCGCTGCTCTTCAACCATAGAGTTTGAATCATCAACGACAAACAAAATATCTACAGCTCGTGTCGCCCCATCTTTGTTCATCTCCGCTGCACCCGCGGCTAATGAGTTGGCAAAAGGTGACAGTTCGTGCTCATTGCAAGCCGTTCCCACAACAAGACCAAGGCCAGCCAACATCAAGCAAGCTAGCATGAGTACTTTGGTTCTCAAACGCATATATCTCTCCTAGAATCTGCTACGCACTCGCCCCCAAAACCATGAGAGCACAAATCAAAGAAAGCCTAGCAGAACAAAGAGAGTTTGTAAAGCTTGCGCAAACAGCTTTGCCCGCATTTCTTAGCAAAGAACTTTTGCACAAGCTCATTCATTGACTACAGCGTAAACTCGTCTAAACCTTCGAGATCACTGTGAGTAGCACTTCTTTATCCGCACCCTCGGTTAACGGACAATTTCCTTCGAGATACGCTACATTATTGGCTTCCATTAAGCCCACTCGCAGCTTCGCATCCTCGCTCGCTCCGACTGCGTACTCCAACGCTTTGTCATCGTTTTCGCTCAGCCCATAGTGCATGCGCAATACTTTTTCTTCTACGGGCTCTAAAAAATCGTAAGAACGCGCAGAGCTATTACTTCGCTCTTGCGTTTTCGTTAAGGTTTTTTGCCCTTCTTGTACTTTTTGCTGCTTCAAGGTTCAATCTCCCATACTGTGTGAAAGTCACGCGACTTCGCCGCGCAAAATCTATGATGCAAGAACGCAGCATAAAAGCAAATTTTGCAGATTGCAAGAAAGCTCGTGCTTCGCGGCGAAGCCAATACAACACAAACGCATAACTTTGAAGCCCCCTGCAGCGTTTACAGCATTACGTTTATTTTTGAGCTTTGCGCGGGGGGAAGCTTTTTTCTTTGAAACTGAGCATCTTTTTTCTTTGAAACTAAAATCCGCATCAAACTTGCAAAGAAAAGCCTCATTTGAATTTTGACTGAGGTTCAAACAAAGCAAGATCGTTTTCCACACTTTACTCTCGCTAGCTTTTGACGGTTTTTGCATTTATCAAGAGCAGGCTTGAAAGCGACCTCCTACTATTTTTAGATTGATCCGAGCTAACGCCATAAAAAACCAATACACACGCCATTACTGTGTAGCTGCAAGGGCGAACGAAGCTAGGAACGGTTCTTTCCTTGCATTTTCATCTTAAATTTTGCATCATTTCAACGCCTGAAATTTTGTTTCAGGTTTTGTGTACTACTTGTCATGGTTTAAGATGTCTAAGTTTAAGCATATTTTTTGGGCTGAAGGTTTACACTTTGAGTGCACACAGTGCGGTGGTTGTTGTAAGGGCGAGCCTGGGACTATATATTTTACGCCAGAGGAGATCGATAGATTAGTGGCTTATCTAGGGGTAGATAAGGATGAGTTATTGGCCTCGCATTTTTTACCATACCGCGACTCCTACACAGCGCGCGACGATCTTGATGAAGGGCGTTGCATTTTTTACGAAGACGGCTGCAGTATTTACGAAGTGCGGCCTGTACAGTGCCGCGCCTACCCGTTTTGGCGCTACATCCTCAAAGATCGCCGTCACTGGAAAGAGCACGCAAAACAATGCCCCGGCATGAACCGTGGCCGCTATTACAGCCCCGAAGAGATCAGCGAAATTGCCGCTTCTTCAACCGTTTAGTTTAACACTATGCTCACATTGTTCAGAGCTTTCCTAGCTCTATTTTGACTATTTTTACATGGATCTGAGCATTCTTAAGCTAGCGCGAAACAATCGTTGCAGGAGTCTATTCCTTTGTTGGGGGGGTAGCGCGGGATCGCTGAGCAAAAGGCGCAATGAGCGAATAAGCTGCGAAGGTTGAGCGCTTGAGCAAAATCTTTGCAGCTTATCATCGCGAATTGTCGAATTTTGTGAAGAAGCCCGCGCGTAGGGGGGCGCTCCCCCCACAAAAGTAAAAAGCAAAAATATTGAATTTTCAGAGCATTTCTAGGCGTTTTTTTGCATTTTGGTAGTGCTGGACGTGCTGCTCTATTCCAATATAGTGGCGTTGGAGCATGGCGGAGGCCAGGCAGGTACTGCCACAGCCCATAAACGGGTCTAGAACTATTTGTTTCGGTTGTGTAACGAGTTCTACGAGCAACTTCATTAAATTGAGCGGCTTCTGGGCTGGGTGCATACCGCGGTCGTGCACTGAGACTTCGACTTGTATAATATTGCTGCAGGCGTGAGTTTTGAAGATATTGTATTTTTTGAGCGCCTCTTCGTTCCAAGCGCCAACCTCGTGCTCTAGCATATTATTCGTAAGTGTTCGTCCTGTTTTATACGGTTTTTGAAACCATAAAATTGGCTCATACAGTGGCATCAAATTGGCCAACCTGTGCTGGGGCCAACGCTGCGCATTTTCGATATCGCCGCGCCGCTTAAAGACTACCGAAAGGCGCTGCGCGCGCAACGGCGCCCTATCTTTGATCCAAGCTAGGCTATCCTTAAAACTAAAACCCGCATCTTCTAGCGCAACGATGCAGCGATGTGCATAGCGCCTGCCCGCAAAAATAATACAGCTCCCCCCAGGTTTTAGAACTCGCAGCGCATCCCCAGCCCACGTACCGCACCAACGTTGGTACTCGGCAGGGATCTGCCTATCGGCTTCGCTCCAGCCATTGAGCGGTTTTCCGCGTCGCTTAAAGAGCGCGCCTCTCTTTTTTTGCGCCTCGCAACTACCCCCTAGCGCCGTATTTTGGTTATCGTGCAAAACATCCCACTCGTCGTAGGCTATACCGTAGGGAATATCCGAAATGAGCGCATGTACACTTTCGTCGGCGATTTGTGGAAAAATCTCGACACAGTCAGCCCAAATGAGTTGTTCGCGCAATTCTGCGTTATATACCGTTTGAGTCTGCGCGTTCATGGCTTACAATGATAGTCTTTTGAAGCCTGATAAATTTTATTTTCCGCATCTATAGCCAGCAAGCGCGAATACGCACTGCAAGCCCCTTCAGCATTTTGGAGTTGTTCTTCGTAAATTGCCGCAAGACGCTTTAGTGCCAGTTCCGTCTCCATCTTCTCGCTCGCCGCCTTTTGCGTTAGCGCTTTTTCGTAAAGCTCGGCTGCATGGGCATAATTTTTTTGAGCATAAAGCGCGTCGGCGTAAGCAAAACTGGCGGCTTGCGCGCTGGGATCCAAGGAAAATGCTTTTTTGGCAAAAACAAGAGCTTTTTCATAGTCTAGGTAATTAAATGCAATCTTCGCCGCTAAGAGCGGAATTTCTATCATCTCGGAATCGCTCTTCTCTGCTTTTTCTAGCAGTGCCATCGCCTCTGCATCTCGTCTTTGGGCAAACTCTATTTTAGCCGCTAAGAGCAGCGCAGCGGCATTCTCTGGCTTTAATCGTAGCGCTCGCTCCACACTAAACTTCGCGAGCTCCGCCCTTTGTAGGGCGATATCGATTTTTGTCAAAAGCAGCAGCGCCTCAAAATCTTCAGGATTATCCAGTAGGTATGGCTCTAAACCTAAACGCGCCTCTTCGTAGTTAGCTTCATTATATAATGATGCAGCATGCACAAGCTCCTCGGGCAAGAGCGCGACAGGCTCAAGCTCATCTTGCACTATTTCTGGCGCAGCCTCCTCTTCTTTTGGCGCAACGCTTGTTTGTATCGCGCTTTCGGGCTCAGGCTTCGTTCCACAGCCAAGCAGAACAAAAGTCATCGCGAAAATGGCAAAAGAGAGAGGCTGAATTTTGTTCTTAATTTTCATAAAAAAGAAGTAGTTCCTTGTAAAAAACTCAAAATATTTTGAATATAACTTGTCAATAGCATGCATAACATGCAAAGCGTTCAAAACATACAAACGAAAAGAAGCCTTCCCAGCTCCTAAAACAAGCCACTAATAACACCATTCTCGTCGATATCCATGGCATTGGCAGCAGGCACTTTGGGAAGGCCGGGCATGGTCATCATATTCCCCGCAATCGCAACGACAAAGCCCGCACCAGCGCGTAACCTCAGTTCCGTAATTTGTATGTCAAAGTCCTTGGGAGCGCCCGTCAATTTTGCATTATCCGAAAAAGAGTACTGCGTCTTTGCCATGCAAACGGGCAAGTTCCTATACTCGCTATTTTCTAAGCGCTTTAACTCGTTTAACGCTTTGGGAGCGTAGCTTACGGATTTAGCACCGTAGATTTTTTGGCAAACCGCAAAGATTTTATCACTCATGCTGCTTTGAAGTTCATAGGTAAAACGCGGATTTTTAGCATCGTTAAAGCTCCTGAGCACAGCTTTGGCCAAATCTACAGAGCCCAGCCCACCCCTAGCCCACGAATCGCTCAATTCACACGCGACGCCCTCGCGTTTGCAAAGCTCTTTAACAAGCTCAATGCTCTCGCGCGCATCGGTCTCAAAGACGTTAATACCCACAACAACGGGTAGCCCCCATTCATCACGTATGTTTCGCAGATGCCTTTTTACGTTCTCAAAACCCGAAATAATACTCTCATCCCCCCTATCCTTCAGCTCGGCGTGGTACATTATAGCACGCAAAGTCACCACAAGCACAACGGCGTCTGGCATGCGCCCAAGCATCCTTGCCTTAATATCGATAAACTTCTCAGCACCGAGATCGGCGCCAAAACCAGCTTCGGTAATGACGATCTCCGCCTTTGATAACGCCAATTTCGTAGCAACAACAGAACTACAACCATGCGCGATGTTCGCAAAGGGACCACCATGAATGATGGCGGGGTTGTGCTCTAGGCTTTGCACCAGATTTGGGTAAAACGCATCTTTAAGCACCGCCGCTACAGCACCTTGTACCCCGAGATCACGAACGCTCACCCATTCGTTATCGACGTTATACGCCACGACAATACTCGCGATACGCTCCTTAAGATCAGCTAAAGACTCCGCTAGGCAAAGTATCGCCATGATCTCGGAGGCAACACTGATATCAAAGCCCGTTTCGCGGGGAACACCATTGGGTTTGCCGCCCAAACCAATAACGATGTTACGCAAACTTCGGTCGTTCGTATCTATACAACGCTTCCACAAAATCCGTCTTGGCTCTATACGCAGAGCATTGCCCTGCTGTATATGGTTATCGATCAACGCCGCAATAAGATTGTTTGCCGCCGTTATCGCGTGTAAATCGCCAGTAAAATGCAGATTTATATCCTGCATCGGAATGAGCTGCGCATGCCCTCCACCCGTAGCGCCGCCTTTCATACCAAAAACTGGCCCCATCGACGGCTCGCGTAAAGCCACGATGCTTCTCTTCCCAATGATGGCAAAAGCATCGTTTAAACCTACGCTACACGTAGTCTTGCCTTCACCATACGGCGTGGGAGTCATGGCAGTTATCAGCACGAGTTTCGCCTTTGCATCGCCTGGCGTTATGCGGATTTTAGCCTTCTCTTTACCGTAGCAAATAAGCTCATCTGGCGAAATATCAATACTTTCTGCGATTTCTTCGATATTTTTCGCTACAATATTCTGTGCAATCTCTGCGTCTCTATTCATTATTTTTCCACCATTATCGCCTTATTTTTACCACGAAAAGCACGAAAGGCGCGAAAGACCATAACAAATCAAGTCGAGTTTGTAAGTCTTTGGCGTCAACTGCGTACCTTGTTATTCCTTGCTTCCTAGAATCCGCATCAAACTTGCTAAGAAAAGCATTGTTCGATTTATTGACTTTATCAAGGATTCACTTCTCTAGCAAAGCTCTCGTTTTTCTTAAAAGTTGCGATGTTTCATGAAATTGGACGCGCTATTTTGATTCGTGCGAGGGTCTTATGAAACGAGGATATGGCTTTTGGCAGATCGTATAAGTTTCCCAACGTCCAAAACTCAACGAAGTTTCAGCTTAAGGATGCTCCGATCAACGCAAAAACAGTAGGAGCAGCTTTCAAAGCTGCCCATGATTAAAACAAGAATATCAGGCGAGTTTTCAAAATAAAAGTCAATAAAATCAATGCCCTACACACAAACGGGTTCCAAGGGCGAAAGCCCTTGGACGGGGTTTGGGGCGGTAGCCCCAATGAATCAGAGTTTCAGCTTAACCAAGACTTGGCGCTGTGGCGGGCATTTTGATAACAAACGCAAAATCGGCGCCTGCATCTAAAAAGATATTTTTCAGCGGTTCGCTATCCTCTTCACGTACAAGGGAAACAACCACGCCACCGCAACCTGCGCCACTCAGTTTCGCCCCAAGCGCCCCGTGTTCGCGAGCAAGTTCGACGAACTGATCGATTTTAGGGGTACTAACGCCAAGGCGACTTAGAAGTTGCTGGCTACGCGACATGAGTTTGCCAAGGAGTCGGCGATCGTTACTTTGCAAAGCAATAAGAGCACGAGACACTAGCCAGTCCGATTCATCATAAAGTTTTTTGAACTCTTCACTGCCGTGACGCTCAGCAATCGCGCTCACAGCCTCATCTTTACCGACCCGTGCACCCGTCGAGGCGACAACAAAATGATAGGTCAGCTCGTGGAACAACGGCAATTGCAGGCTATTTCGGCTGTAAAAAATAGGGCTTCCATGCAGTATAGTGACGTGATCGATACCCGAAGGATTGGGATGAAAATGCCGCTCAAGCAATGAAGCGTAGTATTCCACATAACGCGGTCCAAGCTCTATCGAATAATGGGCAGAAAACGCACGAATCAAGGCAACACAAAGTGCCGCAGAGGAGCCCAAACCTTGGCCAATAGGAATATTGGATTGGATTTGCACGTGCAACTTTGCCTTCTCTATTTCGAGGTTAAACGCTAACGCTTCACAAACGTGTTTGACACGTAGCAGCATATCGCGCAGCTCTGCTTCGTCGTTACGCACTACAAAATTAGCGTCAAAATCGGACTCAACCGAGATGCCTTCTTGCTCTGAATCGCTAACAATGACCTTGCACTCCAACTCTGGAATTGGACAGGCCATCCCTAAGCCACCATACACCACAAAATGCTCGCCTAATAATATAAGCTTAGCCTCTGCAAGACCCACACTGCGCATCCAAAGCCTCCACACGAAATTTTTGCGCCGCCGCGAGTTCCTCTAACGTATTAACCCCTGCTCCCTCGCGCGCGTCCTCCAACACAAAGGGATAAAACGACACCCCCTCCGCAACCCCTAGAGAGACGATATCCGTTAGGTAATACTCAGCAGCCCTGTTGTCATTACCGATGCGCGGAATTATCCGAGATAAAAAAGTTTTTGGCGCAAAATATATTCCACTGTTGATCTCTCGTATCGATAATTCTTCGGCGCTGCAGTCTTTTGCCTCAACAATCGCCTGAACTCTACCTTGCTTATCGCGTAAAATTCGGCCATATGCCTTTGCATCTTCGAGTATGCTCGTTATTATTCCTACCCCATCGCCAGAGTTATGGATGAATTGATGGAGCGTTTTCGCGCGAAGATTGGGTACATCCCCCGACAAAATAAGCACATGCGTGCACAGTAGCTCCTCCAACGTGGGCAACGCACAGCGTACCGCGTGCGCCGTCCCCAGCGGCGTTTTTTGCTCAACCATATGAATGCGAAGCTCTCGATCCTGGGCGCGTAAATACTCTGGGAGCTCTGGAGCACGCGGGTTAGTCACCACGACAACATCTGTTAAGGCGAGTTCCTCGCATGAATCAAGAATCCACGCTATGATTGGGCGACCGCATAAGCATTGCATAGACTTTGAGCCCTTGGATTTCATCCGCGTTCCAAGGCCACCCGCCATAACAATAGCCGCACAATTCGCTAAATCCATCTCATTACGGCTCATATCTTGCGCTCGCCGTACAAGTTTCATGCACAACCACTGCTTTTATTTGGGGTAAAGCTGCTTTCATTCGGTGATAGATCCAAGCTCCCAAATTCTCTGCCGTCGGGTTCTCTAAGCCTTCAACCTCGTTGAGATAATAATGATCGAGTTTTGCATGCAATGGCTGCCACGCCGCGGTGATGTCTGCAAAATCGACTACCCACCCCATCTCTTCGCAAACCTCACCCTCTACAATCACGTCGATTTTGTAGCTATGTCCATGCAGACGAGAGCATTTATGCCCCTTTGCTACCTTGGGCAAAGTATGAGCTGCCTCAAAAGTAAAACTCTTACTCAGTGTTGACCTCAAAATTTACTCCTTGTTTCGCAAAATAACATCTGATTTTAAACCCAAGTTTCATAAAATTATCTTTGTTACTTGCCATCACTGCTAGCAACGTTAGTCGTATATAAGGGCTAAGAAAGATTTATGCTAGTCGTATCTTTATTTTATCTCTTTTATGTTAAGAATAGATATCACCGCTTTTCGCATAAAGCGGCATACAACTCGTCAAAATGCTAAGCAAAACATTGCTTTTGACACAACAACCGCTATCTCTCCCCTTACGCAGGGCAAGCGCAAAGTCGTTAAATTGATAATTTTCAAGGTTTTTTTTGTGGGGGAAGTTTCCCCCTACGTGTCAACCCCGCGCTGTGCGCGGGTTTGCCACATTCCACAATTCCGACTACGATTTGCGCTGCACTCACGCAGGCTTGCGTTCGATTGCGCAAATCTAGTCTCATTGAGCCATCAACTCGCAAAACACTTAGTTTTGCTCGTTTCGGCTCCCCCTCCGCGGGGACACCCCGCGACGCCCCGTCCAATTTTTGGTCTTAATCAAGCTTTGCACTTGCCCACCCCCTTTACGAGGTAAAATCAATGACCGCAATAATACTCGATGGCTCAGCTTTATCACTACAGATGCAAGAAAAAATGGCAAAACTGGTCAGTGTAAAATTTGTGAACTCACCCCCACCAAAGCTCGCGGTGATACTCGTCGGCGAGAACCCTGCAAGCAAAAGCTACGTTAGAACTAAGGAAAGAACGGCGAAAAAACTTGGTTTTGCTACTGAAGTAAAACATTTTACCGAAAAAGCCAGCATGAGCGAAATTTTGGACGCCATTGAAGCTTTTAACCGCGACCCACATTGCGACGCTTGCTTCGTACAGCTACCCGTCCCCAAACCTTTGGACGGCCTAGTTCTAACGGCACACGTAAGCTCTCAAAAAGACGCTGATGGGCTAACGCCTACGAGCATGGGACGCCTACTTTTGGGCGAAAGTGGCGCTTTTTTGCCCTGCACTGCACGTGGCATCATTAGCCTACTCGATCACTACAAACTGGAACTTTCTGGAAAGGACGCCGTTGTCGTTGGCCGCTCCAACATCGTGGGTAAACCCGTTTCCCTACTCTTACAGCGCAGGAACTGTACGGTAACAATGTGTCACAGCAAAACGCGCGATCTTGAGGCACATGTAAGGCGAGCGGAGCTGCTGGTGGTTGCCACTGGCGTTGCGGGGCTTATAAAGGGAGAGTGGATTAGGGAGGGTGCCATCGTTATAGATGCTGGCTTCAACAAGCTGGAGGACGGCAGCATCGTTGGCGACGTCGAATTTAACACCGCCAAAGAGCGAGCCGCTTACATCACACCAGTTCCTGGCGGCGTTGGCCCCATGACGGTTATTAGCTTGCTCGAACAGTGCTTAGAGAGCGCACTGCGACGCGTTTAAAGATGCACTGCTTCATTTGCGGCTTCACTTAGCCCATCTTTTCTGTGTAACACGTTGATTTTATTGCTTTATTTTTTACATTCCCCTGACTTCGCACACTTTACTTCGCAGAAATCAGAGCTTCCCCAGCACAGCCTAAACCGAGCTCAAACAGCAGAATAATTAGCCCCCAGCCCACAAATTGCATGTACAGCAATAACAAGGAGGTAAAAATTGATAACCATAGACGGGAAATTTTGCGACGCCATTGTTTTTGCGCAAAAGCTAGAAAATACAGCGCGCGAGCAAATTAAACGCCTTTGCGATCAAGAGTTTGTCCAAGGCGCTAAAATTCGTATCATGCCCGATGTTCACGCGGGCGCTGGCTGTACGATCGGCACAACGATGACCATAAGTAACAAAGTTGTTCCCAACCTCGTTGGCGTAGACATTGGGTGTGGCATGGAAACGGTGATTTTGGAAGAAGACGACATAAATCTTAAAAAACTCGACGCGTTGATCCACCGCCAAATTCCAGCGGGTCCCAAAATACGAAGCCGCCCACACGCACTGGCAAAACACTTACGGCTCGATAAACTGCGCGCTGCGGCGCGCCTCGACCTCGACCGCGCAAGTAAAAGCGTGGGGACGCTGGGGGGTGGAAATCATTTTATTGAACTTGGACGCGATGAGCACGGGCGATTGCACCTCGTCGTGCACTCGGGAAGCAGGCATCTTGGAGCGCAGCTAGCCAGACACTACCAAATTGAGGCACAGCGACAAATTAAAGGGAATCTTGAGCGTGTGCGCCGAGAACTTAGGGAGCTAGAGCGAAAAAACAGTCTTATGGCGAACAAAAAACAAGAGCGCCTGAGCGAATCCATCGCAAAGCCATCGTCCCCCCCAGCAGACCTCGCCTATTTAAGCGATCGACTATTCGACGATTATTTGCACGACATGCGTATTGTACAGAATTTTGCGCTACAAAATCGCAAAGCTATCGTCGATGAAATTGTTAGTGGGCTAGATCTTCGGGTTATCGACGCGTTTAGCACCATACACAATTACATCGATCTCGATGCGATGATCCTACGAAAAGGCGCGGTTAGTGCAAAAGCAGGCGAGCGCCTCCTCATTCCTATGAACATGCGCGATGGCAGCATCGTTTGCATGGGGAAGGGAAACGCGGAGTGGAACTACTCTGCGCCACACGGTGCGGGACGCCTTATGTCGCGTACAGAGGCACGGAAAAAAATTAAACTTGACGCCTTCAAAGAGCAGATGCGCGGTATTTACTCGTCTTGTGTAAACAATGACACCCTCGACGAGAGCCCCATGGCATATAAAGCTATGGACGAAATTATAGGACAAATTCAAGATAGCGTTAATATTTTGTACCCTATAAAGCCCATTTACAACTTTAAGGCTAAAGATTAAGGGTGCTCCTTATATTTGGCTCTGCCCCATTTTCTTCTTATGAGCCCATTTCACGGTACAGTTCAAAGACTGCAGTTTGAATCTCAGAGCTCTGTTTTTAGAAAAGAATTTTTCGTGTGTTTTCGTGTTTTTCGTGGTTCATTATTTAATTTTTCCGACATTAACGTCTTATTTTTTATCACGAAAAGCTTTTTTTACCACGAAAAACACGAAAGGCACGAATGACCGTAATCGTGTAATTGCTTATGCTCAAAAGTTTACGAGCAAGGCGTGCTTCATTTTGTTTTCTTTTATGTAGTGAATCACCTGAGCCTTATGTTGCAATATCTTTTACTACTATGATCTCAAGAGCCCATTTCACGGTACAGTTCAAAGACTGCAGTTTGAATCTCAGAGCTCTGTTTTTTAGAAAAGAATTTTTCGTGTATTTTCGTGTTTTTCGTGGTTCATCATTTAAATTTTCCGACATTAACGTCTTATTTTTTATCACGAAAAGCTTTTTTTACCACGAAAAACACGAAAGGCACGAATTACCCTAAGGATGCACTCAACAAACGTTTCGGGGGCGTTACGGGGGTCTGGACCCCCGTAGAGGGGGTAGACGCAAACCCGCGCAGCGCGCGGGGTTGCGGCGTAGGGGGACACTTCCCCCACCAAAGCAAAAACGTAAATACCGAATTAATCAGAGCTTCCTAAAAACAAACGTTTTTTCTGCTCAAGTCGAGTCTAGCAAAAGCCTTTAGTCATCACAGTGGATTTGGTAAACGGCTTCATCGCCTGTTAATTTTCGCTGCGACAAGCTAACACAGCGGTATTCATGACAATCCATCCTTCCATTCCTGTCGTTGTCAATTCCATCTGTGCACATCGTAAATTCTAGCTGCAAGATCGCCGCGCGCTCTTGCTTGCTCATCTGCGCAAAATCGTCGGGTCTATCGGGCGGCTCTTGCGTTAGCCCTTGACAATACGGGTCATCGCTACAAGCGGGGTCGTCGCAATCAACAAGGCCGTTGAGATCATTGTCGTATTGATCTTGGCAGTCTGTTTCGTGCGAATCAGGTCTACTTAACAAGTTTTTACAATACTCAGTTTGCTTGCATTTATTGTCAACGCAATCGATATAGCCGTTGCAGTCGTTATCAATTCCGTCCGAACAGGCTTCCTCGGTATTCTCGGGTGATGAACCAGCAGGACATTTAATCTTACGACAATACTCCGCTCCCTTGCCATTAAACCAACAAGTGCGGTCAGCACAATCGATATAACCATTACAGTTGTTGTCTATGCCGTCGGAACATTCTTCTTCGCTTATCTCTTTTTGTTCGCCAGTCGGACAGCATGCTGTGGTTTGCTTACACGAATTATCCATACAATCCACATAGCCATCGCCATCATTATCTATACCATCGGTACAGGTGTACAGATTATTTTCCAAAAAAACGACTTTACCGTCTTTCATTTCGTGTGGGCAAACAATGACACCTGGGCCTACAGATTCGGGCGTTCCCTTATCAAGGCAAGCTGGATCCTCGCAATCAATCAAGCCGTTACCATCGTTATCAATCCCGTCGCTACACAGTCGAACCGTATTCTCGACTTCTGCACTATCGGCCAGTTTCACGCTCTCGTCGGCCAACCTACACGACGTCATAGCAAACACTAGACCACCCACGCTCAAAGTACCTAATAAAACCGCGATCCTTTTTTTTAGCATCTTTACTCCGCAACACTGTGGCGACTTTGCGCCTTGAACAAGTCCAAAGACCCTTGTCACTTACTAACGCATCCGTTCACTTAAGGCAATATTTTACTTCACTATCATCAGTCATCTGTCTTTTATACACATAACGCGCCCAATTGTGCTTTTTGCAACAAAAGTCTATTATGTGTGCAATTTTACCAGACGCGAAGTCGTGGGTAAAGACGGTATTTAAAAGAAGGTTTTCTTATGTCAGTCAATAAACGCAAGAATCTAGAAGCTAAAATCGATACACAGCGCGCCATGGGTGGTGAGGCGAGGCTAAAAAAACAAGCCAGCGCGGGGAAACTCAATGCCAGAGAGCGGATAGAACTGCTCTTTGATAAAGACGCGTTCCAAGAAACGAATCTCTTTTGGCGCCACCGCATAAGCCACTTTGGACTTGACAGCAAAGAGTTCCCCGCCCAAGGCGTCATTACAGGCTACGGTAAAATTGAGGCAAGAAGCGTTTGTGCCGCTAGCCAAGATTTCACCGTTTCGGGGGGTAGCGTCGGTGAAGCCACCGCCGATAAAATCGCCCAAATTATGAAGCAAGCCCTACAAACAGGAACTCCCTTCATCTTTATTAACGACTCCGCTGGTGCCAGAATTCAAGAAGGCGTCGCAGCACTCGCCGGCTACGGAAAAATCTTCCACACCAACGTCATGCTCTCTGGAGTCGTTCCGCAAATTTCTATCATCGCCGGTCCCTGTGCGGGTGGAGCCTCCTACTCGCCGGCTCTAACCGATTTCATCATACAGGTGAAAAACCGCGGTCAGCTCTATATTACGGGACCTTCGGTCATCAAGGAAGTCACAGGAGAAGTCATCTCACTGGAAGACTTAGGCGGCGCAATGACGCATGCATCCAAATCGGGCGTATCGCATTTTGTAGCAGAAGATGATGAAGATGCCATCCGCATTGCAAAGCGTATTTTGAGCTTTTTGCCGAACAACAACCTAGAAGATCCACCAATTGTCGAAGAAAATACAAGAATTCCACGTAAAGCCATTCCAGCACTCGACAGCATTATTCCCGATGATCCCAAAAAAGCCTACGACGTGCGCGAGGTTATTCGCGCCTTGGTCGATCATGGGGACTTCTTAGAAGTACACGAACTCTTCGCGCCTAATATCGTGGTGGCATTCGCCCGCATCGAAGGGAGAAGCATCGGTATCGTCGCTAATCAGCCCGCCGTTCGCGCGGGCATACTCGACTGCGACGCCTCCGACAAAGCTGCACGCTTTGTACGATTTTGCGACGCCTTTAATATTCCGCTCGTTACCCTAGTCGACGTCCCGGGCTACATGCCTGGCTCGCAACAAGAATCGATGGGCATCATCCGACACGGCGCAAAACTCCTCTACGCATTCTCCGAGGCTAGCGTTCCTAAGCTCACCGTCGTTATGCGAAAAGCCTACGGTGGCGCCTACATCGCCATGTGCTCAAAAACTATTGGCGCCGATGCCTGCGCGGCTTGGCCAAGCGCTGAAATCGCCGTTATGGGAGCGTCTGGCGCTGTTCAAGTGCTATACGCCAAAGAACTCAAAGCGGCACAAGATCCTAAAGCCCTGAGTAGCGAAAAAATCAACGAATACCAAGAAAAATTCGCCAACCCCTACGAAAGCGCTTCGCTCGGTTTACTCGACGCCATCATTCACGCACAAGACACGCGAAACTACCTCGCCCACGCGCTCAGCGCACTACAGGCAAAACGCGAGCGTCTACCTTCCAAAAAACATGGTAATATCCCCCTCTAAGAAAGCTCTGATTCAATGGGGATACCGCCCCAAATTTCGCATTTGGAACCCTTTTTTCTTTGCCATTTTGGCCTATTTCGTCGTCGGCGGCGTCGCTTGGCGCGGTCACGACCTCTAGGTCGTTCCCTTGCCGCACTCCTTGCCTTCTAGAACTAGGCTCAAAATGGCAAAGAAAAGATGTTTTTCTTCTTTTTCCTTCTTATTTTCTAGAACTCGGGTCAAAATTGCAAGGAATAGCGCCAAAAACCAGCGCAAATGAATAGCAACACAATAATGACTAGTGCATCATCGTAAACACAGCAAAATTCGCAAATTAAATTTTGCAAAACCCCTTCATTTTAAAAATAAAACAGTACGTTTGTCGAAAAAATCGCATAAAATGTGATTCACACTAGACTATCTATAGAATACAACAGTGCATACGTTAATAAGCTAATATGATACATAACCTCTACATCGCTCTGATGGGCGTCTCCATAATTCTTGCCATACTCATATTCTTGAGTATTGCCGTAACACTGCTTAGCAAGCAAAGCAAACGCGGTGCTGCCAAGAAAGACACTGCCGAAGCTGAGCAAATCCCCAACGAAGTTATTGCAGCCATTTCAGGCGCAGTTTATGCGCTATTTGGTGAGCATGCCCTTATAAAATCTATAAAAGCCAAAGCTTTGCCTAGCGAAAATGCGAAATGGAAGGCACAAGCAAAATACGAAGCCATTCATCGAAACCCCCATAAAGATGCTCAACAACTAAGGATAAACCATGAAACTCAAAATCACCGTCAATGGCCAAGCATACGACGTTGAAGTCCAAGTGCTCGATGATTCTCTAGAACCCCCCCCTACTATTGACACCCCAAAAGAAATCGCGGCCCCCA
>JBBAEA010000066.1:0-19232 GCA_041656175.1 Bradymonadales bacterium
AGTACAGCCCGTGTTCAGAGTGCACGCGCGCCCTTAGCCCGTCGCGCATGCATAGGTACATGCGAATGTACTGCAATCTTGTCAAGGCTCGGCGTAGCCGACCCGTAGGGTTGCCTTGATAAGATTGTAGCATTTGCATACGCTATGCGTGCGTCGGGCGAGGGCGCTTGCAAACGTTGTTTTTTAGTTTTTTTGTCTTGACAAACAAGACGGTATCTCTCAACGCGGAACCAAGCCCCCATGACGCTCCATTCGACAGTTCAGAGTTTCCTTCACCGCGCGTGGGGCGGTATCGCATCAATGAAAGACTCTCGCATGGCATTGCACAAAATCTTATGCTAATGATTGGAGAAGAACAAGGGGGGTAGCGCGAGATCGCCTGAAAAAATCGCCAATGCGCAAATTTTATGCAGTGGCTTGGCCTAAAGCCAAGACGCTGCATAAAATACTTGCAAATTGGCAGATTTTTGAAGGAAGCTCGCGCGTAGGGGTGGCGAAGCCCCCCTCCCAAAAAACAACCCTAATAAGTAAAGCAAAACGACGTTATGAAACAGCTACAGCTAGCCATAGTCTTTCAGCGAAGCGTTGTACAAGAACGCTTTTTGCCCCTGCGAGAAGCTGATGTTTCGCTGGGTAGCGATGAAGGCAATACACTGCGCATAGAACACGCGGCGTTCAAAAATAGTACACAGTTACTACGAATGCGCGCCGATGGCTTGGAATTGCAGCTACCTGCAAAGATGGCCATGAGCGCCAGATTCGGCGACGAAGAGAAGGAAATACGGCGCGGCGAACTGAGCGTGCACACGATGCAGAGCGGCGACTGGGCCATACTTGAGCTAGGCAAGGACTGGGATCTCGTTGTACGCCTCACAGAGAAACTACCGCCTGTGGCAGGCTCCCCGATTTCGAGATTGAGCGATGGGCTGCGATCGCTATTGCCAGTCGCACTGCTGCTCAGTTTGCTGATACACGGCGGCCTGATATTTTACGCCTTCTGGGCAACTCCACCCCAAGAAAAGCTAGGCTGGGTGCCACTGGAAGCACGCTGGGTCGAGTTGATTACTTCGCTAGAAGAGCACCGCGAGGAAGAGCCCGATTTGCCGGAACCCATCGTTGAAGATGTGGACGACATCATTATAGATGATAGCAATATGCGCCAAGACCGTGAAAAAATAGATGACAAAAAGTCCGATATCGCAAATTTGGGGAACATAGAAAAACCTGTAGGAATACAGGCAGCTTTGGGACGCTCGCAGTTTGCGGGCAAAGGCATGGACAGCCTCTTTGGCTCTGCTGTGGGTTTGGGCGACGCGAGCGACCAGATGGCGATTACTGCCGATGGTGACGCTTTTGGAACGGGGCTCGGGTTTGGCGCGGGTTTAGGGGGAATGCGCGGGGGCGGCGGCGGAGGTGGCATGGGAGGAGGATCTATCGGCTCACTGGCGGGCGGAGAGGCTCAAAAAGGAGCAAAAATAGAAGGACCCACGAAACGAAAAACTAAGATTAAACCAAAGCTCGAATTGACCAGCGCACAAGCAAGCCAGTTTTGTAAAGAAAGTAACATTCGTGACGTCGTCTCCAAGCGCGCGAACGCCCTTCGCAACTGCTACGAACAACAATTACTCGCCGACCCACAACTAAGCGGCAAAATCGTCATGATGTGGAAAATAGGGCTAGAGGGAGAAGTCTCGCAGTGCTCTGTGAAATCTACAACCATGAAAAACCCAAAAGTCGAAGCCTGCCTAGAAAGAACTATCAAACGGCTACGCTTCGATAAACCAGATGGCGGTATTTGCGTCATTGAGTTCCCCTTCATCTTTAGTGCTTCAGAATAGGGAAAATGCCTTATTGAGAGCTTCCCCCCCGCACCCCCCTTCAAAAAAAGAAAGCAGTCTTTTAAGCACTTTTCGAATAAAATGTCATTTTATCTTCCACCTGCCTTATTTAATTAGCATTCTTAACTTGTGCATCTCTACAAAATATCTCATTTTGTTTAAGACTGTATCGAATTTGTAAAATTAAATTCACTATTTCTAGCCGTGCAAAGCTCTCTTATTTGCATTATTAATCAGCCTAAAGGCAATGTTTTTTATTCGGAAATCCGTTGAAATTACAAAATAAAATATAAAATGCTATTTTCTTTGTTTAGAGAAAAAGCCAGCAAACCTTCATGTAGACGCAACACCTACATATACCACTCTTGAATTATATGCTAAAAATCGCACATTTTACCAAATTTATGCAAATTTTGCAAAAGCTCAAAAGCTGTTTCTGGCTTCAAAAGACTATGAATGCGCGGGGGCTTGTGTTAATTCTTGATGTGAATATGGCTTTGGTCGTATTGTGCTTTTTTCAACAAAAAACAGCTTATATTAAAAACTTTTAGATCTTTGCTGTAGCATCGAAAGGAGAGGTAAGGTGGCAACACAGGATCGTTCAGAACTGACAAAAAAAACCGTGAAAGAACTTCGCGAGATCGCTAAGGAACTCGCCTTAACTGGGTACAGTAGGCTCAAAAAAGCAGAGCTCATCAACGCCATCATTAAAGAGAGCAAGGCTCAAGCTAAAAGTGGAGAGATAAAAAAACCAGCTGCTAAAGCGGCGCCTGTGACTGGCGCCAATACTCAGAAAGATATGCAAGCTAGCGCGAAGGCAAAGACCACGCCTGCCCCAAAAGCAAAGGCCGACGCAAAAGCCAAAGCTAAGCCAGAGCCAAAAGCGAAACAGAAAGCCGATACAAAGACAGAAACAAAGACTGCTGCAAACGCGAGTGCGAAAGCGCAAAAGGCGAGCAAACCCAGCGCCACTGAAGAGAAGGCTACACCTTTAGTGAAGAGGAAAGAAGAGAAACTCGCGGTAGCGAAAATAAAAAAAGGATCTAGCGCTATGGTCGCGGCCGAAAAGGCAGCCGTTCCCGAATTAGCCAAAAAGAAGGAGGCAAAAGACGTTTTGAGTGAAGCTGATGCTCTTGATAAGGAAACAGCGGAGTCTTTGGCCTTGCTAGAACAAGAAGCAGCCGCGGCGCTCGCGGAACTCAAAGCGGCTGAGGAAGCGATTTTAAGGGAACCCGATACGATTTATATCGACAAGGGTATGCTGATTCCCTCGTATGTTCGGGGAACGCGCCTACGCGTCCTCGTTAGGGATCCGGGCACAACTTTTGTGTATTGGGATAGCGAATTCGAGAACCCAGAGGGCTGGCAGCTCACGGCTTACAATCGTGATGGCGTAGTACTCGACAGCTTCCGCAGCAGTGCAAGACGCGCGGGAAGCGGCTATTTCCACATTCCATCGCTCGAAATCGCGCGTGTGAGCCTAGCAATAATTAGAAACGGTAAGATCGCAGAAACCAAATTACAGTCGCAGGTTTCTTTGCGAAATCAAATCAAAACACTGAAAGAAAGCGAAAAATGGGTTGACTTCCACAGCAAGGAGATCGTGCACGAGGCGCCTGCACCCGGTCGCGCCCCGCAGCAGCATTCGCCAGAATCGCTGCATCTCACGCCAAAGGATCAAGCCCGATACGGCGCTCCTTCTTCATGGATACACGGAGCAGCACAAGCGCCATCCTCGGATGAACTTCTTAAGCGTAGTTAATCCTACACGATGTTATTATCCCATTTCGCTGTTTTTGCACGTCGCTATTGCGCGTCCCCAATATTCTATTGTTAAGGATTTGATATAATGAGTATTCAAGGCTATTTGAGCATTATCCTACACGCACACTTACCGTTTATTCGTCACCCCGAATTCCCCGATTTCCTCGAAGAAGATTGGCTCTTTGAAGCCATGACGGAAACTTATATCCCCATACTCCGCATGATGGATCGCCTCACGAGCGAAGGCATTTACTTTAGACTCACCATGTCGCTCACTCCCCCACTCTGCGAAATGCTAGCAGACCCGCTACTTGAGGAGCGTTACTTAGCGCACCTCGATAAGCTGCGCAGACTCGCCGATATCCAGGCCAAAGAAAAAATGGGCACTCCCTTCCAAGATGCCGCGCAAAGCGCCGCTATCGAACTTGGCGAAGCGGAGCGACTCTACGAAGAAGTATGGAATCGCCAACTACTGCCGCAGTTTAAGCGTTTTCAAGACATGGGTGTGCTCGAAATTATCACCTGCGGTGCAACACACGGTTTCTTGCCCCTCATGGCGACCGACGAGGCGCGCCGCGCCCAAATCAGCGTCGCGGTGAATAACTACAAAAAACATTTTGCTCGCGCGCCACGTGGGATTTGGCTGCCAGAATGTGCCTTTGCGCCAGGGCTGGACGAACTCCTAGCCGAGCACAATATCAAGTTCTTCGTCCTTGAGTCACACGCGCTAACCGCGGCAACGCCACCCGCACGCTACGGCACATTCCGCCCCATCGTTACCCCAAGCGGCGTAGCGGCCTTTGCCCGCGATCTCGAAAGTTCACGACAAGTTTGGAGCGCCGAAATCGGCTACCCAGGTCACCCCAATTACCGCGAATTCTACCGCGACTGCGGTTTTGACTTGCCTTACGCGGAGGTAAAGCCCTACCTACATCTAGATGGAGTTAGACGCAATACTGGATTAAAATTCCACCGTATCACTGGTAAGGTTGCCCTTAACCACAAAGAACCCTACGTTCCCACATGGGCCTCCCAAACTGCCGCTGAACATGCGGGTAACTTCTTATTTAACCGTCAAGCCCAGTGTCGCCACTTGCGCTCTGTTCTCGGCACAATTCCGCACATCACCGCGCCCTACGACGCAGAACTTTATGGTCACTGGTGGTACGAAGGCCCGCAGTTCCTTGAAATACTCATGCGAAAAGCCGCTTTCGACCAAAACGAAATTAAAATGATCACTCCCTCCGAATACTTGGCCAAAGAGCGCGTACACCAAGAGGTCACACCCGCCCTCTCGAGCTGGGGCGCGAACGGTTTCTTCGAGGTATGGCTCAACTCCTCCAACGACTGGATCTATCGCTACCTGCACCTTGCCGAGGAGCAAATGGTCGAACTCGCCCAGCGCTTCCCCGACGCGGACGGCTTGCTGCGCCGCGCCCTTAACCAAGCTGCACGCGAACTCCTGCTCGCCCAATCCAGCGACTGGGCCTTTATTATCACCACAAACACCTCGGTGGAATACGCCGAAAAGCGCACACGCGACCACATCGCGCGCTTCACAGGCATCTACGACCAAATCACACAAAATCGCTTGGAACCCGAGTGGATCGCCGAACTCGAATGGAAGGACACCATCTTCCAAGAAATCGACTACCGCGTCTACACACCGCGCCACCAACGCGCAAAAGCAGGCGCCGTCTTTACTTCCTAGACTTCGCCCACAGCTTTAAATGAATAAGCGTGCACTAAACTCGGTTTTTTGCACGCTTTTTTTTGAACAAATGCCTAACTTTGTTTAGAGCATGCTTAAGCAATTTGTGAGACAGTCATGGTTTGGCAGAAAAATTCGTTTTTTGCCTTTAGCTTGTCTTTTAGCCTTAAGATCGCTACTAAAGAATGCGGCAACTTCATGCTCTGGAGTCAGGCTAATGTACGATGAACGATGGATGCGGCGAGCCTTGGAGCTCGCAAAAAAAGGAACCTGGGCAACACACCCAAATCCAATGGTGGGTGCCCTGATAGTGAGAGACGGCGTTATTTTGGGCGAGGGCTACCACTGCGGAGCGGGGCAAAAACATGCCGAGGTCATGGCTATTGAGGATGCCTTAGCCAAAGGCAACGAACTCAGCGGTGCAGAGCTCTACGTAAGCCTAGAGCCTTGTAATCACCACGGTAAAATGCCGCCTTGTACGCAAGCGATAATCAATGCAGGTATAGCGCAGTGCTACGTCGCCAGCGCAGATCCCGACCCACGTGTTAACGGAAGAGGCGTCAAACGGCTGCGCGATGCTGGCGTAGGCTGCGAGCTGGGTTTTATGCAAGAAGAATCTAGCTTGCTCAATGCTGCGTATTTTAAACTAAAATCGACGGGCATGCCGTTTGTTACTTGTAAATGGGCGATGAGCTTAGATGGGCGTATCGCCACGAAAACGGGTCATGCGCGCTGGATCTCTTGCGAAGAATCGCGCATCGATGTGCACAAAGAACGCGCGCGCCATGATGCTATCGTTGTAGGCACTGGAACCGTCATGGCCGACAACCCAGCCCTAAACGTACGCTTGATCGATTCCCAAAAGCAGCCTTTGCGCGTTGTGCTTGATAGAACCTTGCGCATTCCCTTAGATTACCATGTTTTTAACACGAAGATGGCACCCAGCGTGCTCTTTACCAGCGAGAATATCGACAAAGATCTCAGCAAGTACGAAGAGCGGGGGCTTAGGGTTATACGTGTAGCGGAGCGTAATGCACAACTCAATATCGAAGCCGTTTTACGTGTACTTGCCAGCGAGTTTTTGGTTACTACACTTTACTGCGAGGGTGGTTCGCAGCTGCTAGGTAGTCTACTCGATCGGCGCTTTATCGATAGTTGCGACGTATACCTAGCCAGCATGATCATCGGTGGAAAAGACGCCAAAAGCCCTGTTGGTGGCGAAGGAATTTCGCTAATGTCGCAAGCACTCGATATGCAATGCGAAGAGTTCACAAGAATAGGAAAGGATGTTCGCTTACGGCTTCGACCCAAATTTATGGAGGAACTCTAGTGTTTACGGGCTTAGTCCAAGCAGTTGGGAAGCTGCGAAAAATTGATTTTGTTGCACAAAACGCGAAGCTAGGCATCGAAGCGCAATTTAGCGATATAGCGCTGGGCGAAAGCATCGCCGTTCGCGGCATATGCCTGAGCGTAGTAAAGTTTGAACAAGGCTATTTCGAAGTGCAGGCAAGCGAAGAGAGCCTAAGACGAACGAGTTTGAGATCCTTGCGCGTGGGGAGTTTAGTGAATTTGGAACGAGCGCTAAGACTTGGGGATCGCTTAGGTGGGCACTGGGTAATGGGTCACGTCGATGCTATCGGTAAGGTTACTGCGGTGCATAGCGAAGGCATGGGCGAAATCGTGCGTATCGCGCTTGATGGCGAACATTTACGTTACGTCGTACAAAAGGGCAGCATTACTATCGACGGCGTTAGCCTTACTGTTAACGACGTAGGAAGCGAAGATTTTTCTGTAAGCCTTATCCCTATTACGCGCCAACACACCGACGGGAATATGCGAAAACTTGGAGCTGAGGTCAATATTGAAGTCGATGTCTTGGGAAAATACATCGAAAGCCTGCTAAAACCGCGCAGTGAACATGCACAAAATTCAGGAATAAACTTAGAAAAACTACAAAATGCGGGTTTTCTTATATGATATGCTAAAATGAACGCCAATACTTATTATCCAACGCATATTTAGCTTTAGCTAAGAAACTAGGGGGGAGCGCAAGATCACCCTTAGAATTCGCTTAGAGCTGCTTATGATGCAGTGATCGAGCCAATAGCGAGAACGCTGCATCATAAGCGCAGCTCTTGGCGAATTCTAAGGGAAGCTTGCGCGCGGGGGGATGCTCCCCCCGCCCCAAAAAAGAAATTTAGAGCGCCTACAGCGCAGTTTCGTAGCAAACTCAACTTCAATATTAAAGGATTGCGCCATGTTGGCTCCCATAGAAAATGCAATTGCCGCGCTAGCGCGAGGCGAAATGGTGATTTTGGTCGATGACGAAAACCGCGAAAACGAAGGGGATTTGTGCATGCTCGCAGAATGCGTGCGGCCCGAAGACATTAACTTTATGGTTACACACGGGCGAGGCTTAATCTGCCTGAGCATCACGGAGCAGCGCGCGCAGCACTTAGGGCTTGCCCCCATGGTTGCCGACAATACGAGCCGCTTTCGAACGGGTTTTACGGTGAGTATCGAAGCCGCAGAGGGTGTAAGTACGGGTATTTCCGCGCGTGACCGAGCCCATACGATACGCGTAGCCAGCGCGGTGGATGCGCGCAGCAGCGACCTGGCGAGGCCGGGACATATCTTCCCCATTATTGCGCGCAAGGGCGGGGTGCTGGTGCGGGTTGGACAAACCGAGGGAAGTGTAGATTTAGCAAGACTTTGCGATGCAAAGGTACACGCAGGCGTGATTTGCGAAATTATGAACGAAGACGGAAGCATGGCGCGAATGCCCGATCTGGAAGTTTTTGCCAAGAAACACAATCTGCCGATCATCAGCGTCGCGGATATTATCGCATACCGTTTGCGGACGGAGAGTTTACTACAGGAGTGCTCTAGGACGATCGTAACACACGGAATGGCGAGTGGCTTTACGGCGCATGTGTTTCGCAGCTTGATCGATGATAGTCAGGTACTCGCGCTGAGTATTGGCTTAGAGAAAAAGGGGCTAACGCCTCTTGTGCGCGTGCACGCGGGTTCACTTTGGAGGGACTGTTTCGAGTTTGTGAAAGATTC
Organism: Bradymonadales bacterium; assembly: GCA_041656175.1. Taxonomy (GTDB): domain Bacteria; phylum Myxococcota_A; class Bradymonadia; order UBA4248; family UBA4248; genus JBBAEA01. The sequence continues at coordinate 8,380 of JBBAEA010000066.1, forward strand.
AAGTATTCGCGAATATCTTCGCAGAATACGCGAAGAAAACTCGGGTGTCTTCGTATATTTGAGCGATTCATTGCCAGATCTTAGTGAAATATTCTGTGAAATAAGTAATAAGAGAAGCGATGATGATATCAATCGCCCTGCACAAGATACGAGAATTTACGGCATTGGCGCCCAATGCTTGCGAGCTTTGGGAATCAGCGACATGCGACTACTCACCGATAGCCCGCGAAAACTCGCTGGTTTAGAGGGCTTTGGGCTTCACATCATTGAGCATCTTGCCATGGACGCACATAATGGTTAGATTGCCTTGCGGACGGGGGGGGGGATATTTTTGACAGTAAAAGAGGAAATGAAATAATGATCAGCATCAACGAAGGGAAGCTCAACGCCGAGGGGCTGCGCATAGGCATTGCGCTTGCGCGGTTTAACAGTTTTATTACCGAACGACTTCTTGACGGCGCGATTGATGCGCTCGTTCGCCACGGCGCAGCGCGCGAAAACATCGATGTTTACAAGGCGCCCGGCTGCTTTGAAATACCGCTCTTGGCTCAAAAGTTAAGTGAAACAAAGCGCTACGATGCCATCATATGTCTTGGCGCGCTTATTCGTGGTGCAACGCCACACTTTGATTACATCGCCGCCGAATCCGCTAAGGGCATTGCGCAGTGTTCTCTCAAATCGGGTACACCCATTTCCTACGGCATTATTACCACCGACAACCTTGAGCAGGCTATAGACCGTGCTGGCGCCAAAGTCGGAAACAAGGGCGCGGAAGCCGCAATGGCGGCTGTTGAGATGGTTAATGTTCTAAAACTCGTATAGCGCACAAAGACTGAGCCACTACATATTGCTGCCAACAAAAGCCAAAGCTAGCGCGTTTACCATCAATACTTATGCAGAGCCCAGCTTCCTCCCCAAACTGGGCAGTCGCAAACTTTGGCTTGCTGGCCAAAGGATAGGGAAATCCAAAGAGAACGATGCAAGATAAAAAGCAAAAACCACAGACATGGAACGTACAAAAACCCGACGAAGCCTTTGTTTTAAGCCGTGATGCGGCAGCTGCGTGGTTCTATGCGCTAGAGTTCGAAGCACAGCAAGATCGCGAACAACTCAAAGACTTATTGCTGGAATGCTTTCCCAACGTCGATTACGAGGAGGTAAAAGCCCTTGTCTTGCGCTTATCGCCATACAACGACGTTTCGGACGAACTCATCAACGAGTTGCTTCGCGAAATAACAGGTCCGAACGATGCGATACTGCCGTATAGAGTGGCGATGTTGCGTGTACTTGTTATAGATTTCTTCTCACAGCTCAAGAGCCCACGTGCGATACTCGCAGAAGATGGCACTTTGCGCGTTAGTCGTTTTTTAGATGAAAAATGGCGAGGTACTACGCGCAATATTTGCCAAAACCTCGCAGGACAACGAACAAAATTGCGCAAACACGTCCGTAGCTTAACGCTCGCGATGGGTTACGCACTACACTACAGACCGCATTCGTCGCTAGATCTCATTACACACAACATCGTCGAAGTACTCTACCCAAGTAAAGAAAACGACAACGATCTCGACCTCTTCCCAATGCTAGGGCTTTGGAAAGAAGATGAACTCAACGCGCGAGGACGCCTAGCTCTCCTACTCGCCGCGGGCTTGTTAGAGAAGGTCTTTGAGTACATTGACGAAATCGACAAAGAACTCCAAAAAGCTAGTACACGCTGGCGCCTCTCGCGTATTTCGACCGTTGATCTGATGATCCTGAGGATCGCTTCCTACGAAATTCTTTTCGAGAAAGCCGCGTCACCACGCATCTTAATTAGTGATGCAGTAGATTTAGCCAAAGAATATGGCGCCGAACAGAGTAAAAACTTCGTTAACGGGATCCTTCAGCAAGTCTGCACAAACAACGAAATTTCGTCTTAAAATCTTTTTACAAAACAGCGTAGCTACTCTATTCTATGTTGTTGGCCGTGGCAAAGTGTGCTGCGGATTCGTTGCTTTTAGCTTTAGGACTAACGATGGAGTTTATTCAAAAATATTATCTTGACGTACTGCTCAAAAACTACGCTAATTATCACGGACGCATAGCGCGCTATGATTTTTGGATGTTTATTGCCTGTCACTTTGCGGCTACGCTGGTGTTGCAGATTCTTGACAGGATAATTGGTCTACCTATTTTGGCTGGTGTTTACATCCTGGCGACTTTTGTTCCTCTAATTTGTATCGGCATTCGACGCCTCCACGACATCGGAAGACCAGGTCTTCATATGCTTTTTGGACTTATCCCCATAGTTGGTTTTATTCTCATCTACTTCTATGCCCAGCCATCTGGTCCCGAGAACGAGTATGGAGCTGTCCCCAAGGTCGATCCACAAGTTCCTTCGTTTTAGTTGCCTTTTGCGGGCTTCAAGCATAGCAGCTTCCCTGTCATGATGGACAAGACGTGTTTTTCATGCAAACGCTATGGCCAAGAGCTTGAGCTTAATAGCGGATAGGCTCTATTCAAGTTCACATTTGCCCCGTATGACTAAAGCTCAATACGGGGTTTTTTCATATTGAGAGCTTTGCATTCATCAAAATAATGAACTTAATTAGAGTTTTGCGCGGGGGCTTTTTGCAAAAGAAAAAAGGTTCCTCCCGCACCCCCCTCTCTTCAATCGCGACACGGATGTCAGCGCTTGGTCGCGGCTGAGGCCGCGCGCGAAGCGGCCACAGCCTGGACGGCTGTGGCACTAAAAAGAAAGCACTCTTTTAAGCACTTTTCGAATAAAATGTCATTTCATCTTCCACCTGCCTTATTTAATTAGTATTCTTAACTTGTGCTTCTCTACAAAATATCTCATTTTGTTTAAGACTGTATCGAATTTGTAAAATTAAATTCACTATTTCTAGCCGTGCAAAGGTCTCTTAATTTCATAGCACCGCAATTTTTTTGCAATTTATTGCAATTTGTTGGCAAGATTGAGTTTAGTCAAAAAACGAAAAAGTTTTTGACTAACAAAGGGGGGCCTCGCGAAAAGCTCTCATTTTTAATCACAAGTTTTCGCTACACTGCGATTTGATCCTTTATGCCTAAGCCTAGAAGCAAATATCTCTTAGTCCTATTACTTATGATTGCCACTTTTGTGCTTTCTTCCTGTATGTACCGTCCACGTACACAAGAAGAGCCAGAAGTCGTTTCGCAAGGACGTAGCCGCGTCTACGATCTAGAGGGAGAAACTCTACGTATCCGTGCCAGTGGCCGCCAACTTTGGCTGAGAAGCGCAAAGGAGCGCTATAAGCTCAGTCTACGTCATAACGGTGCCATCCTGCGACACGCTGGTGTCATTACGGCGCGTTGCCAAAAAACCAATCATGTGCGCGGCTACGACTTAGAACTAAACGGCGAGGTGGCATCGGTTTTACAGGTGAAATACGATGCGCAGAAACAAAGCTATTATTACCAAACACAGGACAATATAGGGGAAAAACTCGTTTTGCTTCAACGCAATCCGAACAGTCTAAGTTGGGAGCGCAGAGTTGCTCGACCCAAGGCGCCTACACAGTTCAATACCGCAGCGCTTTACGACACTGTATCAAAGCCCGCATTTGAGAGCGCTACCGATACTTCGCTGCCCACGCAACTGCGCAGCATATTCGATCAAAACCCTAGTTCACAAGTACAGACGCTAACAACGCTCAAAGCCATGAGACCACTACAGAGTGGCGCTATGGTACTGCTCCAAGAAAAAGAACTAGACCTCGCTACGCGCTTACTAATCGTAGGCTGCGCAAGTGCAAATTAAGGCGAGCCCCCTTTATTTGTTTCAAATCATACACATGCTAAGCTTTGAGGGGGGAATACTCTTGGTATTAACATGAAACGTTTTCTTTATCTTTTTTTTATTATCATTTTACTACTTCTACACGGCTGCCACAGCACTGGCGCTGATACTTCGCACACAGCGATCGAGGCAAAGCCCAAGACTGTGCATATCTACGACATTGCGGACACGGTCGATGTTTGTGACGAGGCAAGCGAATACGAGGAAGCGCCGGCTGAGGGGGCGCTTTTGCGCATCGCCGTCATTGGCGATATGAACGGGAGCTACGGAAGTAAAGAGTATCCCGAAGAACTTAGCCTTGCCATTGATCGCATCATTGCCGAGAAACCCGATCTCGTCATTAACGTCGGCGATATGGTCGCTGGCCAGAGACCAAAACTCGATTACGAGGGAATGTGGGCGGCTTTTCATAGTATAGTTACCGATCGACTCAAAGAGGCGGGCGTCCTTATGGCGCAAGTTCCCGGAAACCACGATGCCTCGGCTTACGCGGGCTATGAAAAGGAGCGCGAGATCTATATAGAGGAGTGGAACGCACGAAAGCCCGAATTAGCATACCTAGACGACAGCATGTACCCTTTGTACTACAGCTTTATACACTCGGGCGTGCTCTTTTTAGCGCTAGATGCGACTACACTTGAACCCCTCGATGATGACCAATATGCATGGTTAGAGCGAGAGCTTAAAAAAAACCAAGATGAACTCCCGGTCGTTGTTTTTGGCCACGTACCGCTATTTCCCATTACCAGCATTAAGCCTCGAGAGATCCTACGCGATCCAAGACTACCTGTTTTATTCGAGAACTACGGCGTACAGCTCTATATTACAGGGCACCAACACGCGTACTTCCCCGCGCACCATAACGGCGTATCCTACCTACACGCGGGAGCCCTAGGCGGTGGCCCTCGCCCGCTGCGCGCAAACGCGGGCATCGCTCCCAAAACTTTGAGCTTCGTTAGCATCTACCCCAAACAAAAACCAGCCTACGAAACTTACGTGATGGATCAAGGACAGCGCAGGATTAAACTCAACCGACTGCCAACATACTTAAAGCTGCCAAAAACTATCTTGGCACGCTACGACGTTAGTCAAGAAGATGCGCTGTTTGCCCAAAGACACTGGATAAGTGCACATCTTACGCGTTCACAAATGAAAATGTTGATCGAATCCTACAAAGCTAAAAAACTCGACTTTGAACTCATCCCAGAGTGGGAACTTAGTTATGATGTCAACGCAGAGCTTGAACACAGCTTCGTCGAGATAGAAGAAAACCCCATATTTAACGAACCCGCATACCGCGAACTTATACGCTAGCACTCCCCCATACAGCATTACGTATTTCTTTTGAGTTTGCGCGGGGGGAACCTTTTTTCTTTTTGCAAAAGAAAAAAGGTTCCCCCCGCACCCCCCTCCTAAAAAGAAAGCACTCTTTTAAGCGCTCTTCAAATATAATGTCATTCTATCTTCTACCTGCCTTATTTGACTAGCATTGTTAAGTAATGCTTCTCTACAAAATGTCTTATTTTGTTTAAAACTGTATAGGATTTGTAAAATTAAATTCACCATTTCTAGCCGCGCAAAAGTCTCCAATTTTCACATTGTTCAGAGCTTCCCTTGCTTCACGCAGCTAGCCGCTTTGGATACTGTGAACTATTTACGGGGCTCTTCCCCACGCCCCCGCTTCTTTTGGTGGAAGCCTGCATTTGTGTAGAGCATTGATTTCATTGATCTTTATGGTAAATGCTCGCCAGTTTTCTTGCTTTAATCAAGGGCAGCTTTGAAACCTGCCCTTACGCATTTTGTATTAATCAGAGCTTCCCTTCGTTCACGCAGCTAGCCGCTTTGGATCTGGATCCTCTGTGGCTTACTCTCCACAGGCTTAGCGAGCATAAGAGTTAGCACACCATCTTTATAATCGGCGCGAATCTTCTCGGCATCGATACCGCGCATAACGCGGAATTTTCGAGCAAAAGCCCTAGGATACAAACCCTCTACATCACTTTGGGCTTCTACCGTCAGCATGTCCCTATCCAAAGACACGCTGATATCTTCAATCTCTAGACCTGGCAGATCCGCTCTAACCATAAAATCATCCTTGAGTTCTAGAATATCGACTTGTGGAAAAACCGTCTGGACCTTCACCTCGGGTTTCATCTCAGTATTATCTTCTTTAACCATATTCTCAGACATCATAACATCTCCTATATATCTTTTATCGTGCAATGCACGAATAATGTTAACAATCTTAATACAGCGCTAGGCTACTTTTATGTAATAGCAATTTTCCGTGGCTGATTCTCTGCTGATTTTTGCAAAGTAACACGTAAAATGCCGTTCTTTAACTTCGCCTCAACCTTGTTTGTATCAACATTAACTGGGAACGCTACACTACGATGTACTTCGTAATTGCGCCTCTCCGAAAGCAATACCGTTGCATCCTCGGGATTGACTACATTGCGCTTTGCACTCAACGTAAGCCTATCCGCATGTACAGTAAGCTCTAAATCGTCTTCTTTTAGCCCAGGCAACTCCGCTACAAACTCAAAATATTCCCCCTTATCGCTAAGATTCATACGACAATTATGCACAAAGCACGCATTGCGCTCCGTAGAACCCGCGCTGTACTTGTTTTGTAACAAGTTAGAGAAAGGATAGCCAAATATAGCACGATCTATATCACTCCATAGTGTAAACATTATATGCCTCCAATTACATTTATTGCTATGTATTATTACAACTAGCAAGGATTAAACTCAATTGGTGACAGACTTATGAGCCTAATGGCCATATCTATCATCGCCCTACACTAAAGCTTAAACACCGTTGTTAGAGCGTCAAGTAAAAAAACAACAGTTCGAGAGCTTTGCGCGGGGGGGAACCTTTTTTCTTTTTGCAAATGAAAAAAGGTTCCCCCCCCCACCCCCCTTCAAAAAAGAAAGCACTCTTTTAAGCACTTTTCGAATAAAATGTCATTTTATCTTCCACCTGCCTTATTTAATTAGCATCCTTAACTTGTGCTTCTCTACAAAATATCTCATTTTGTTTAAAAATGTATCGAATTTGTAAAATTAAATTCGTTATTTCTAGCCGTGCAAAGGTCTCAATTCTATTGATTTTATTGGTTTTTATTGTAAATGCTCACCAGTTTTTTTGCTTTAATCAAGGGCAGCTTTGAAAGCCGCTCTCTACTGTTTTGCATTAATCAGAGCTTCCATAACGCTCTCGCATAAAGTGCACACACGAACAGCCTTAAAACACGCAAAAAAGCTTGCTACTCTGCGTTTGCATATGCGGCTCAGTACTTAGTAGCGCTGATAAGCCAGCGATCAGTCCTTTGCGTCGGTTCCGAAAACGTGTTCGCATCGTAGAACTGAACTCTTTTAAACTTAAGACTGCGCAGCGCCGCACTTATTTCAGCACGCGTGTGCGCACGCTGCACATGCACTTCCTCGAATCGCTCCCCGTCAAGCTCAAACTGCATTCGAACCCTAATCAGCTGCGTATCGGGGTCATACTTCCCTCGCCAGCGATGCCTATAGCCCGACAAATCGTCGTAGACGTCTTCATCAAAGAGCTGCGACTCAAAAGCATAAGGCGTATTGACATCGAATATAAGCCTTCCCTTGGGGAGCAAATGACGATGAATATTCGCTAAGTAAAGTGAAAAATCCTCGTAAGTTTTAGCGCAATTGAGTACATCAAAGATCGCCACAGCCACTGGGAACTGACGCCCCAAATCAAAATCGCGCAAATCCGCATGAAAAAAGTGAACATTCTTTTCGTAGGACTTGCGACGCGCTATACGAAGCATAGACTCGCTCGCATCAACTGCCGTCACTTCAAGATAATCGGCAAAGCGCTGCGTCATAATGCCTGTGCCGCAACCCAGCTCCAAAAGCTCCGTTACCGCAATCCGCGAAAGCGAAATAAGCGCCATATAATGCTTAAACCACTCGTCGTAATTGACGTGTTGCATCAAGTCGTCGTATAAAGGGGCAACGCTTTGGTAAGCCGTCGTTTTGTCGTTTGTATCCATGACCCTAGCAGGAGTCGAACCTGCGACATACAGAGATTAGGAATCTCCAGCTCTATCCATCTGAGCTATAGGGCCGCTCGCCGGCGCAAAGCTCGCCAACCACTTAGCTCTAGCAAAAATTAGCCTTTTGGACAAGTATTTTTCGACATCTCTAGCCAAACAGCCACCCACGAAGTAAACTGCCAACGGCAGCAGTGGTTGCTGTATTACATACCATTAACGAGGTTTAGCATGGCAAAATTCTCATTCAACGAATTCTTCACACAAGTCAAAGAAGAAACCCTTGAGTCACAATCTAAGCAAACCGAGGCCAGCTCGGCACAAGATGAGGAACAACTCGCCTCCGTAGCAGAAGTGGGCTGCTTCTACTCACCAGTCCAAAAACAAGAAGCCCGCGTCACCGCCGACTTACTCAACGTCCGCGAATCGCCCTCCACCGACAAGCCCCGCATCGGCCAACTCAAACGAGGCGCCACCATCACCGTCACCGGCGTTTGCGACGACTGGCTCTCCATCGAGCTGCAAGGCCACACCTGCTACGTAAGCGCCAAATACACCGACTACGCCAAACCCACCGCCACCGTCACCGCCTCCGCCCTCAACGTCCGCAAAGGACCCTCCACCGAAACCGACAAAATCGGCTCCCTCGCACAAGGTAGCACCGTCAACATCCTCGGCGAAGAGAAGGGCTGGGCCAAAATCCTACACAAAAACACCCTAGGATACGTCAGCAAAGAATATCTAGATATCGCCTAAGAATATCTAAGCTCTCTCACAAAATTTTATCCTATTTTATCTGCTGGGGGGAAGTCTCCCCCTACGCGCGGGCTTCCTCGCCAAATTCGCTAATGAACGCATAATTTTATGCGATGTTTCGCCTATTCGTCGAACCATCGCATAAAATGCGTTCATTGCGACTTTTTCTCGGCGATCCCGCGCTACCCCCTCTCTAAAGCGCTACTAACGTGCCTTTGTTCTACCAATAGCATGCTGTATCGCACGAGAGTTCCGTTCTTAGCCCTAAAGTGAATTTTAGATGCCCCAAGCTTTTTTGAACTGCCGCGTGTTTTTGGGTTCCCTCACAAACGTGGGCAACAAACCCTTTCGTCGACTTTGCAAGGACTACGGCGCCCCCGCTACCATCAGCGAAATGGTTATTTCCCACTATGCTGCCAAGGGCGGTGCCCAAGACCTAGCGCTGATGCGAAAACACGAGTCCGAAACGATTTTTGGCGTACAAATCGAAGGCTCGCAAATCAACAAAATCCTCGACACCGCCAAGCGCGCTGAAGAATACGGCGCTAGCTTCATCGATTTTAACGCCGCTTGCCCTCACGCCTCGGTCATTAAACACGGCGCAGGCGCCCTACTCCTCACAAAACCCGAAAAACTACGCCAAATTCTCCTCGCTCTTCGCGAAACAGTAAAGCTACCCATTACGCTTAAAATGCGAAAAGGCTACAAAAAAAGCGACACTAATACGATAGAAATTGCCAAAATGGCAGAAGAAGTCGGTGTTTCCGCTGTTTTTTTGCATGCGCGAAGTAAGGAAGTGCAATACAAAGGGGACAACGACTGGGAAATCATCGAAGAATGCGCAAAATCGCTTGCGATCCCGCTCATCGCTTGCGGTGACTTAGCCCACGGCCCCGACGTCATTGAACGCATGCAAAACAGCGCCTGCGCTGGCTTTGCAATTGCAAGGGGCGCGCTACAAAAACCATGGATCTTTAAGGAAATACAAGAGGAAAAACTCCTCGATCCCAGCGCCGAAGAACGCCTCGAAATGCTCAAAACGCTTGTACGCTACACGCTAGAAAACTTCGGCGACGACGCACGAGGACGGCACAACTCTCGCAACTTCCTTCACAAGCAACTCGCCTTCTTAACGCGTTACGTGCCCGTTGGCGCGATAGGCTACCCTGTGCCTATGCAGGAGCGACCCGATAGCTGGACACCGCGCAATGAACTCGAAGAGCTGTGGTCAAAACAGGGTGAAGAAAACTATGACAAACTCTTGAATCTAGCAGACTTTCCTAGCCAAAACGAGGCTATAACACAGGTTTAAAGATGCAAGGCGAAATATCTGTACTCAACGCCATCCAAGAACACTGCCGTTTTGACGCGCTTGACCACATCATGGTTTACATAACTAAACTCGGGGATCTCGGCGCTATTTGGATCTTGCTAACTGTGGTTTTACTTATCGTTCCCAAAACGCGTAGCGTTGGTTTGTGTATGTTTTTAGCGCTTTTATTGGATTCTTTACTCTTAAACCTAGCGCTTAAACCCCTCATCGCGCGCCCGCGTCCCTTTAGTGTAAACGAAACCGTAAGCCTGCTTATAGCCAAACCTAGCGATTTTTCCTTCCCCTCGGGGCACAGCGGCGCGTCCTTTGCCGCTGCTTTTGCCATTCTTTTTTCTAAAGCTCGCAAAGCACTCTGGATCCCCGCACTATGCCTAGCTGTGCTTATAGCATTCTCGCGTCTCTATCTTTATGTGCACTACCCAAGCGACGTCCTTGCGGGCGCCATCATTGGGGTTCTTTCGGCGTTTATCGCTATAAAGCTTATTTTATACGCAAAAAAGCGCCGCCTAGCCGCAGTTAAGATGACAAAAAATACAAAAAACGAAACTAACTAAACAACGACACTTGACTTTCGTTGTATTAATCAAGGGCAGGATTGAATGCTGCCCCCTACTGTTTTTACATTAATCAGAGTATCCTTAGGAAGCACACCTTACTTTGTCAATAGTTCTTTCTTACTCCAACTTATCGGGACACAATCAAATATCGCGTGCATCAGAGTTTCCCTAAAGGTGGTCGGAACAATCGCTTCGGGGGCGTTACGGGGGCTGGAGCCCCCGTTGAGATACCGTCTTGATTGTCAAGACAAAAACTAAAAAATAACGTTTGCAAGCGCCCTCGCCCGACGCACGCATAGCGTATGCAAATGCTGCAATCTTATCAAGGCAACCCTACGGGTCGGCTACGCC